>JAGQJP010000020.1 GCA_020430585.1 Myxococcales bacterium
GAGAAGGTGAAGGACCTGATGCGCTAGCCCGAGCTGCGATTTCTGCAGCGCTTCGAGAATCTACCCGTTGTGACCCTCGGCCTGGCGACGTTCCTTCTCCTCGGCTGGAGCGGCTTCATCGTCGGCTTCGTCTGGAGCACGGTTTTGCTCTATCACGGAACCTTCACGATCAACTCCCTGGCCCATGTTTTCGGGAGGCGGCGCTTCGTCACCGCCGACGACAGCCGAAATAACTGGTTTTTGGCCTTGATCACACTCGGCGAGGGTTGGCACAATAACCACCATCGATACCAGTCGTCGACCCGACAGGGTTTCTACTGGTGGGAGATCGACTTGAGTTACTACGGGCTGAAGCTGCTCGAGAAGCTCCGCTTGGTGTGGGACCTCCGCGAGCCGCCCGCGCACCTCTTCGACGTCGACGATCCGCGCTCGCTTCGCATAGGCGCGCCGAAAGCGGACGAGGTCGCGCTGCCCGATTGCAATCCCGAAGCTGTGTGAAGAGCCGCCACCCCATCTTCATCCCGATCGCGATCGGCGCGATGGCGATCGCCTTCACGGTCACCATCCTCGTTGCCTGGGCGCTGATCTTCACACAGTTCTACATCGTCTCGAGCAAGCCCGCCGTCGGCCAAGACCTCGGCGTCGGGTACTGGATGATCCTCTCGATCGGCTGCCTCTTCTTGCTGCTGATCGTCGTCGCGATCGTGCTCTTCTTGGTCTCGAACATCCGTCAATCGAACTACGTCCACAAACAGAACGCCTTCATCGACAGCGTGACCCACGAGCTCAAGTCGCCGCTGGCGAGCTTGCGAATTGGGCTCGAGACCCTCGAGCGACATCAGCTCGACCCGCAGATGAAGGGCCGCTTCATCGGAATGATGAAGAAAGACGTCGATCGCCTCAAGGCGTTGATCGACCACGTCCTCGAGGCCGGCCGTCTCGAGCACGAGCGGCGGGCGCTGAATTCGAGCGCAACCGACCTCCGCGGCCTGATCGACTCCTGCGCGGCGCAGATTCGCTACCGCTACGACCTCGACGAGACGCAGCTCGTGACCACACTGAGCGCCGAAGAGAACCGCTCGGTGCTGATCGACCCGGTTGCGCTCGAGACGGTGCTGTTGAACCTGCTCGACAACGGCGTCAAGTATTCGGGCGACAGGATCGATGTGCACCTCGACGCGACGGCCGAGGCGGAAACCTTGACGATCGCGATTCGCGACCAGGGGCTCGGCATACCGAAACAGCAGCTCAAGAAGGTCTTCGAGCGCTTCTTCCGCGTCGAGCGCGAAGGAGAAGCGAACAAGGTGCGGGGGACGGGGCTCGGCCTCTACGTGGTATCGCTGCTCGTCAAGCGGATGGAGGGCCGGATTCAGGTTCACTCCGAGGGCGAGTCCAAGGGAACGCTGGTCACCATCGAGCTGCCGCTGCGGTGGTGCGAGGCAACCGAAGCCGAGTCGACGGGAAAGGACGAAGGGCATGGCGCAACAGGCGAAACTGTTCCTGCTCGAGGATGAGGAGCACCTGGCCTTCACCCTCGAGTTCAACCTGGTGCAGGAAGGCTACCTCGTCGATGTCTGCACGACGTTGCACGAAGCGCGCGCGCGCCTCGACCGCCATCGCTACGACGTGTTGATTCTCGACGTGATGCTTCCGGACGGCAGCGGATTCGATCTCTGCAGCGAAATCCGCACCGAGGGCGACTTCACACCCGTGATCTTCCTCACCGCTCGCGGTCGTTCGGAAGACATCATCCGCGGACTCGAGGTCGGCGCCGACCACTACATCACCAAACCCTTCTCCCTCGACGAGCTCTTCGCCCGCATCGCCGCTCTGCTGCGGCGACTCTCGTGGCAAGAGGGCGGGCCATCCGAGGGGCCGAGTGAGGGGCACGACGTCTTCGACTTCGGCCCCCATCGCGTCGATTTCACGACACACCAAGTCACGGCGCGCGGGGTCGAGGTCGAGCTCACCGCGCTCGAGATGAAGCTCTTGCGCTATTTTCTCGAGCGGCCGGACAAGGTGATTCCTCGTACCGAGCTCCTCGAGGAGGTCTGGAACGTCTCTCCCGAAGCGAACACGCGCGCGGTGGACAATTTCATCGTGCGACTTCGCAAGTTGTTCGAGGACGACCCCGCCGAACCGCGCTGGTTTCAGACGGTGCGCGGCGTGGGATACCGCTTTGCTGGGGCCGACAGCGGCGACGCTTGATCTTCTGCCCACCGCTGACCTAGAATGTCTGGACATAGAAGGCGGTTCCTCGATGACAGATCTCTCCCTGCAGTTTGCTACCCGTGAAGACTTCGCCACGCTCTTTTTCCAAGATGGAGAGATCGATTGTCTGTTCGTGCCCCACGTGCTCGACGCCGAGACCGGGTCGGCCCTCGACCTCGAGATCGCCTTCCAACCCGAGTGGGTCGCCTTTCGAATGAGCGTCGAGGTTCTCTGGAAGCGGGCCAAGGGCCAATCGCGCCCGTTCCTGCGCCCTGGCACCTGCGTCGCCTTTCCCCAGAGCGAGTGGGAGAAGCTCGATCGCTTGCTGGCGTACATCGAACGCCAAGAGATCGAGTTCGTCCATCGCACGGCGCCCCGCGTCCCGCTCACCCTCGAGGTGCACTACCGCTCGAATCGACTGCGCTTGACGGACACGGCGCGGGATTTGAGCCTCGATGGGATGTACCTGGCGACCAAGCACGTGCTGCTGATCGGCGACCGGCTGGACGTCAAGTTCCGCGTGCCGGGCAAGATTCTGCCGCTCACGCTGCAGGCGGAGGTCGTGCGCAAGGACGATGACGGCGTCGGGCTGCGTTTCAACTTCGCCAAGGAAAGCGAGCGCGACTACGTGCGCCGTCTCGTCGGCGAGGCGCGGAACGGGACC
>JAGQJP010000021.1 GCA_020430585.1 Myxococcales bacterium
CCCGAGACTCTTCGCCTACCTCGCGCCAGAGGCGAAGTTTCGCAAGATCAGCGACACCGAGCGCGAGCTGAGCCTCGGCTTCGAGTCGGCCCCGATCTTGAAGAATCCGTTCTTCAACAAGGGCATCGTCAGCTTTCCCCACCCGGCGCAGACCTCGATTCAGGACCTGTTGGGAAGCATCGGCACCAAGCGCGAGCTGATCGCGGGCCAGAGCTTCGAGAGAGGCAACGGCGTACTCACCGCCTGGCAGTTCCTGATGGTGCGATTGCGGAACCGCTCGGCGACGATCATTCCGAGTCTCGGGATTTCGGGCGAGATGGCCGCGCTGCTCGAGGGTAATTGGAGCATGTTCGGGCTGCACGTTCCCTTCCCCCAAGAGCAGACCTCGGGTTCGAATTACGGGGCGTTGATCGACGGACACACGACCGTGACGATCGGTGCGAGCGTCACGATCGGCGTGGACGAGTGGCGACGCTATGATCGGCAATTGCTCTCCGCGGTGCTGCTCAAAGCCGAGAACGTCAAGCTCAGCGAAGAGGGGCGTCAACTCAAGCTCAGCTTCTCGTACAACCTCTCTCCGAGTGAAGTGATCGAGGTCTCCCTCGTGGGGGCGATGTCGATCTCGGGGGATGTGATCGTCTGGTCGGGCAGTCAAACGCCGGGTCTCGGAAATCCCGGAACGGTGATGATCTGGACCCGTGAGTTGCTTCCGACTCAGGTCACGACCACGAAGACCACGCCCTATCAGTTCATGTACACCACGATGGTGGCGGCCCCACTCGGCTGTCCGACCTGCAACCAATACGGCCCTTCGTCCCGCGGATCGCTGCCTAACGGGCTCACGCAGAATCCGCTGATCGCGGGTAGTGATCCATGGCTCTTCTTGATCTCCCATGGCTACGACGTCAAGACCTTCACGGGGATGAAGCTGGGCGGCCAGAAGCTGATCTTCGAGGCCAAGGAGACGCACCTGAGCTTCAACTTTTCGGGCGATCCCTCGGTGGACAAGCTCTATATCGACCTCTTTCCGACGCCGGACTATCGTTTCGGCGTCTTTCGCATCTGCCAGAGCAACTATTGCGTACCGACGCTCGGCGTGGTCCTCGAGCGCTTCCAGGCTTCGTTCATTTTCAGCGACTTCGACGGCGACGGGTTCGGCAAGCAGTACGAGGGTGGGCTGAGCTTCAATTGCAATCCCGACACGGGGGCAAACTCGCCGGGCCTCGAAAAGGACGCCTGTCCCTGCCGGATCTCCCTCGACAACAGCTGCCCCGACACCCCCTGAGCCGCGTCTCGTGCGCTGATCCCACTCGAACGCGCGCGACCAACCCCGCGATCCCGCACACGAAAATCGACCCGATTGATCCGTCGCTACGCAGGATTTGCTTCGCGCGCGGGGCTTTCGCTATACTGAGGTCATGGAACGTAGGTCCCGCGAGGGGATCGGACGAAGAGGACGATGGACCCATTAGCAATACTCGGTGTCGCGTTGATGCTCTTTCCGACAATGGCCATGCTGGCGATCTGTCGTCACGCGCTCCGTGGTGGTCACGGTCCCGCCTCGTTCCTGTTTCTCTTCTTCGCAGGGGCGATGAGCGTGATCCCCGTCTTGATCATCGGGCGCCTGATCTACGCCTTCGTCGTGCTGCCCGAGGGGGCGATCACCCGCCCCCTCTTCGAGGCCTTCGGCATGGCGGCGCTGATCGAAGAGGGGTGCAAGTTTGCGGTGTTCGCCTCGCTCGGCTACCTGGTTCGCAACGAGTTGAAGCCGTCTCAGGCGATCTGGGCCGGTATCGCGCTCGCCTGTGGATTCGCGACCGTCGAGAACTTCAAGTTCATGCTCGTCTTCGGCGCCGATGACATCGAGCTCTCGCTGTTGCGCGGGTTGCTCGTGCTGCCGGCGCATGCACTCGACGGGGCGCTTTTGGGCTACGTCTTCGCTCGCGCGAAATTCCGACCGCGGCACTCGACGCGTCTGACGCTGCTGCTCGGCTACCTCGCCGTCGTCACGGCGCACGGGCTCTACGATTTCATGCTGCTCAGCGATTTCGGGCTGAGCTTCTTGGCCTTCGGCGTCTCGTTGGTGGAAGCGCTGATCGTCGCCTGGGGAGTGCTGCAGCTGCGGGGTATCGACGCCCAGCTCGACCGCTGCGTGATGGTGCTCGAGCCCGACGTCGCCGACCGCCGACCGGCGTGGCAAAGCGAGCTTTGGCTCCGCGCGCCGACCGTGTCGACGCTCCTCGCCTCGCGTAGCATCTCGGATTGATCAGAGGGGAAAGCGGAAGGGCTCCAGCACTCTCATCGAGAGCTGCCGCAGAGAGGGCTCGCGGTGCGTCCAGAGCACGAGGAGGTGATCGGTCTCGAAACCGGCGATCCGCGGCGCCAGCTGATCGCCTTCGATCATGCGTGCGACGCGCGTCTCTCCGCCTTCGTGTCTGCCGTTGGCGCGAAATCGTTGGCAATACACACCTGCGCCGTCGCCGTCCTGGCCATCGCTCTGCCAGGCGATCGCGAAGGCGCCATGGGGAAGGGCGGCTACCGTGGGGCGGACCTGATTCCCCTTGCGATAGGTATTCACCACAAAGGCGGGGCCGAGAGGTCGTGCGCGGTTCGAGAAGAGTCGGGCCATCACCTCGCTCTTGACCCGTCGCTTGGTGTGCAGATCCCAGCTTGCGAGGACGTTGCCATTCTGCAGGCGGGTGAGCGTGGGGTTGAAGACGCGGTGCTGCAGTTGCACCGTGACGTAAAACGGCGGCGCCAGCGGGCGGCCGCTATCGCTGATCAACCGACCACGCAATGCGCCCGTCTTGCCGACACTGGCCCACCAGACGACGAGCGCTCGGTTTTCGTCGAGGGTCACCGAGAGCGGATGAAAGAAGTTGTGGTAGAGCTTCGAGG
>JAGQJP010000271.1 GCA_020430585.1 Myxococcales bacterium
CCACGGTTTCGACTTCGGGATCAAGAGCTGGCGGATGACGGGCGGGGGAGGGCACGACAAGCTGAGCTTCGACGTCGGCGGCTTCAGCGCCAAGCTCGAGCTCGAGGCGAAAAAGCCCGTGGTTCTGCAGTACGGCAACGGCGCGATGCTCCTCGGAGCCAGCGATCCGTTCTATTACTACAGCTACACCCGGATGTCGGTGAGCGGCACGCTGATCGTGGACGGCGTCGAGAAGAGCGTCAGCGGAACGGCGTGGATGGACCATCAGTGGGGCGCCCTCGGCCAGAATTTCGACGGTTGGGACTGGTACAGCGTACGGCTGGACGACAACACCGAGTTGATGCTCTTTCGTGTGCGCGGCGACCAGCACATCGCCGGCGGAACCTACATTCACGCCGACGGCAGCTACGACGAGATCCCTCCGGGTGGGTTCAGCGTCGACGTCACGGGAAAATGGCACAGCCCGCACACCGACTCGACCTATCCCCTCGGCTGGGTGATCAAGGTTCCCCAATACGATCTCGAGGTGACGGTGACCCCGCAGATCTCCGATCAGGAGTTCTACGTGAGCTCATTCGGCTCGCCCAAGTATTGGGAGGGGCTCTGCACCGTCGTCGGAACCCGCGGCGGCCAAGGCGTCAGCGGACACGCGTACGTCGAGCTCACGGGCTACGCCAAGTGACCGGTTGCGCGGCTCGTTCGCCACACCGAGCGAGATCGACTGTGACAGCCGACGGCCCCGCCGCGGCCATACGACGCGATGAGTGATGGAGGTGTCTGGTGCGTGAGAAGGAGCTTCTTCGATGTGTTCTGGCGTTCTTGCTGTTGGTGATGCTGCCGTTTTCGATCGTCGGCTGTGGGGGGAGCGGGCGCGAAGAGCCGTGCCACACGGCTCAATGTGGACAACCCTCGCCGCCGCTCGACGCAAAGGACTCCTCGAGCGACACGTCGGGCCCGGACCTGCTGTTGGGGGACCTGGGCGGACCGTCTCCCGATGTGAGCCTCGTGGCCGAGCTGGATTCGAAGGCGCCGCTCGCCGATGACACCGTCGCTCCACCGGACGCGGTGCCCTGCGACGCCTCGGCGTGCGTCGGCCAGCAGCAGTGTACGTCGTCGGGCGTCTGCGCCTGCAGTGGGGCGGTATCGTTTGCAGACGCCGCTCTCGAGAAGCGGATTCGTACGCTCCTCAACTTGCCCGCGGGCTCGATCGATGCGTCGACGCTCGCGGGCGTCGAAAGCCTGGCGCTGAGCGGCGTTTCGCCCACCTCTCTGAGCGGAATCGAGTGCTTCGTCGACCTGCGGGCGTTCAGTCTCGCCGACGCCACCCAGCTGGCGGAAATCGACGCCCTCTCGGGGCTCGGGCAGCTCGAGACACTCGAGCTCTTCCGCTCTGCGCTGGGCGATTTTTCGGCCCTCGCCCCGCTGAAAAAGCTGCGCGAGCTGAAGCTGCGGATGGGGATAAACGACGTCGGGAATCTCGTGACACTCGACGCCCTGCCGCCCCTTTCGACGCTCGAGCTGCTCGACCTCGAGGGGCAGCGGATCAGCTCGTTGGCGGGGATCGGGCGCTTTCCGAATCTGCGGTTGCTGATGCTGTGGCGCAATACGCTCTCGAGCCTGGTTGGCGTACAGGACGTACCGCTCTTGGTGTATCTGCAGGTCGGTCAAAACGGTCTGCAGAGC
>JAGQJP010000272.1 GCA_020430585.1 Myxococcales bacterium
CGCACGCCCCAGGTCTGGATCGAGGCGAAAATCGACCGCAAGATCCCCGTCGTCGACGCGTCGTCCCGAACGCAGCGGGTGATCCTCACGCTCGACAAGTGGCCACGTGGCTTCGCACCGAATCTTCCCGTAACGGCACGGATCGAGCTCGAGCGTCGCCAGAATGTCCTGCTCGTCAACAAAGACGCCCTGATCCGCTTCGGCCGCGAATGGGTCGTCTTCACCGTCGTCAAGAACAAGGCGCAGCGTATTCCCGTCACGATCATCACAGAGGACGAGCGACGCGTCGAAGTGAAGGGCCCGCTCAAGGTGGGCGACGCCGTCGTCGTCGTCGGCAACGAAGCGCTCTTTCCCTTTGCGCCCGTGCGCGTCGTCAACGGTCGCACGACGAAATCGAGCATTCCAACCAAGCCATCGTCGTCGACGGACCGCGGTGGCACCTCAGCGCAGCGATAGGGTACGCCCGTGGATTTGATTCGCGGTTCGATTCGATTCCCCCACACGGTGATTGTCGCGACGATTCTGTTGTTGCTCTTCGGCGCGATCTCATTGCGACGAGTGCCGCTGCAGATGCGGCCGACGATCGACAATCCCGAGATCACCGTCACCACGCGCTATCCCGGGGCGGCGCCCGAAGAGATCGAAGACAAGATCACTCGCCCGATCGAAGAGGCCCTCAACTCGGTCGAGGGTCTCAAGAAGCTGTCGTCGACGTCGATGCAGGGCTTCTGCCGCGTGACCCTCGAGTTCGACTGGGGCACCAACCGCGACGCGGCGATGGTCGACGTGTTGAACAAGCTCGGACGGGTGAAGGATTGGCCCGAAGGCGCTGACAAGCCCGTGGCCGAGGCGATCTCGTCCGACACCTCGTCGCCCGTGATGTGGATCGCCTTTCAAGCGACCGATCCCAAATACGACAACCGCACCGATCAGATGCGCCAGCTGATCGACGACGTGATCGAGCCCCGAATGAGGCGGATCGAGGGCGTCGGCAGCTTGATCATCGCGGGCGGTCGCGAGCGAGAGGTTCAGGTGCGGGTGAATCTGCGACGCCTCGCGCAGCTGAAGATCTCCCTCAGTCGGCTGATCGGCGTCATCCGCGCCAACAACAGCACCGTACGCGGCGGTCCCCTCGAGTCTGGCAAGCGCGAGTACATCGTCTGGACGACGGGCCGCGCGCGGACGTTGAGAGAGCTGCGCGATATCGTCGTCCAACGCAACCAGGACGCTGTCGTGCGGCTCGGTGACATCGCCGAGATCGTCAGCGATTTCAAGGTCCGCGACAGCATCATGCGCCTCAGCGGCCGACCGGGCAACGGCGTCGGGATCTTGCGCAAGACGGGGGCGAACGTGCCAAAAGTCGCCGTCGCCGCGGCCAACGAAGTCAAGAAGATCAATGCCGAGTTCAAGGAGAAGGGCCTGCCTTTCCGACTCAAGATCCTCTTCACCGAGATGACCTACATCGAGCAGTCGGTGAACCTGGTCGTCGGCAACCTCTACTACGGCGGCGCTCTCGCGGTGCTGGTGCTCCTGGTCTTCCTCGGGTCGCTGCGCTCGGTGTTGGTGATCGCGATCTCGATCCCCGTCTGCCTGCTCGGCGTCTTCATCATGATCGATGTCTTCGGGCGAAGCCTGAACATCATCAGCATGGCGGGCTTGGCCTTCGCTGTCGGGATGGTCGTCGACAACGCGATCGTGGTTTTGGAGAACATCCACCGCTATATCGACAAGCCCTGGTCGATGGAAGAGATCTGCTATCACGGCACCCGCGAGGTCGGGCTGGCGATCGCCGCGTCGACCTT
This sequence comes from Myxococcales bacterium, assembly GCA_020430585.1. Lineage (GTDB taxonomy): Bacteria > Myxococcota_A > UBA9042 > JAGQJP01 > JAGQJP01 > JAGQJP01. The sequence continues at coordinate 1,803 of JAGQJP010000272.1, forward strand.
GACCACGGTCGCGGTCTTCCTACCCGTCGTCTTTCTACAATCCGAAGCGGGGCAGCTCTTCAAGGACATCGCGCTCTCGATCTCGTTCGCCGTCGGGTTTTCGCTGATCCTCTCGCTGACCCTGGTGCCGATGCTCTCGCGGCTGATCCTCAAGAAGACCAACGGGGAAACGAGCCGCTTCCAGAGGGTGTTCGAGCGGTATCATCCAGGGCGCTTCTTCGACTGGCTCTACGCCAAGACCCTGGACTTGATGGTCGGTCCGGGTAAAGCGTTCGTGCGAGTCGGCGTCGTCCTCGCCGTGGCCGCGGGCTTCATCGCCTCGCTGACGCTGCTCCCCGCGGCGGAGTATCTCCCCTCGGGCAATCGAAACATGATCATCACGCTGGCGAGCCCGCTACCCGGCTCGAGTCTGAGCGAGGTCGAGCGCGCCGCGCGGCCGATCGAGACGTTTCTCGTGAACCATCCGAAGGTCGAGCGGATCTTCACGGTTTTCGGTACGCGCTTCAACGCGATCGGAGCGGTCCTCAAAGACGAATACTCGTCGCCCGAGCACCTCAACGGGATGCTGGCGACGATGCGCAAGAAGACGGCCCAGATCGCGGGATTCCAGTACATGTTCCCGATCAAGGCGAGCATCTTCCGAAACCCGGGGAAACAATTCGAGATCGACATCTTCGGTCCCGATCTCAAGCGCCTCGCAGGCTTCGCCAACGTCTTGACGCAGGACCTGCGCAATCTGCCGGGCGTGCTCAACGTTCGCTCGTCCCACAGCGAAGGGGGCCTGAGCATCGACGTGAAGCCCCGCCACGCGCGACTCGCCGAACGCGGAATGACGGGGGCCGACTTGGCCGACGTGGTGCAGGTTGCCCTCGGTGGTTTGCGGGTCGGCTTCTTTCTCGAGCAGGGTCGCGAAGTCGATCTGACGCTGATCTCGCCACCAGACCTCTTCCCGTCGATCCTCCAGCTCGCGGATATGCCGCTGGTCAACAATGCGGGTAAGCTCTTCTATCTCTCGGACGTCGGGGTCGTTCGTCGGGAGATCACCCCGACGACGATCAACCGACTCGAGATGAACCGCGCGATCACCCTGACGGTGAACCTCGCGCCGACAGTCTCTCTCGGTGGCACGATGGATCGGGTCGAAGAGAACCTCCTCAAGCCACTGCGTTCGCGGATTCCCACCGAGTACTCGGTGCTCTTGGGTGACACCGCGGACAAGCTGAACGAGACGCTGGGTGATATCAAATCGAGCTTTCTCCTCGCGCTCTTGATCAGCTACCTGTTGATGGTCGCGCTGTTCCGCTCGTTCTGGTACCCCTTCATCATCATCACGACCGTGCCGATGGCGGCGACTGGCGCCTTCGTCGGTGTC
>JAGQJP010000273.1 GCA_020430585.1 Myxococcales bacterium
CCAGAAGCCGAAGATCGAGAAGTGCCCGCCGAAGTAGGGGCCGACCAGGTGATTGACGCTGCGCACCTGCAACACCAGGAAACCCCAGAAGATCAGGGCGTGCATGATCCCCGGCCCGAGCTCCTTGAAGAGCTTCTTCTGGGCGAACATGTACGTCAGCACGTGCTTGACGCGGCGCCCGATCTGGTCGAAGCGATCCTCTGGCTGGGCCTCGAACAGAATCGCGAAGCGAAGTCTGCAACTATAGGCGAAATATCCGAGCGCGACGATCAACACCCCGGTCATCAACAGCGCAGCTCCCACAGCTCGACTCCTTGCTTGGTGACACTTCCATTCCCTCCGTTTTCATTACCATAGGGCTCGCTGAATCGCAATTCAGTCCGGTTTATTTTGACAATCCCCGCATTTTTCGTCATCCTGCCCAGACACCCGGGCCCGGTCGCCGATCGGGCCTCGGATGGGAGGTACCCAAGAGGCCGATGCTCGGTACGCTGCTCCAGTGGCTCCACGGTCTCGCCGACACCGACCCGACACTCGCTGGGGCGCAACCGTCCTGGCTCTACGTCGTGCTCTCGGTCCTCGTGCCGGCGTCGATCGGAGTGCTCGTCGCCCTTTCGCTGATCGGTGCCGAGCGACTCTGGCGCCGCCTGCGCTAGCTCACCTGCCGCGACGCGTACCGGCCGACGCACAAAGGAGCCGACAGCGACACCCCGATGGAACTCTTCCTACCCGTCGCGCAGATCGCGGTCAACCCGCTCTATCTCATCGCCCTCGGCCTCTCGATCGGATTTCTCGCGGGTTTGCTCGGCGTCGGTGGCGGCTCGCTGATGACACCGATGCTCAACATCCTCTTCGGCGTCCCCTACAACGTCGCCGTCGGCACCGACCTGGCGCAGCTCCTGGGCTCATCGACCTCGGCCTCGGTGCGTCACGGCAGCTTCGGACACATCGACTACCGACTCGGGTTTCTGATGGCAGCGGGCTCGGCGATGGGGATCGAGACGGGCGCCCAGCTCTTGACGGTGGTCACCAAGCTGCGCGCCGTGCACCTCTTCGGGCGCACGATCCCGTTGCTCGATCTGCTGCTGAACACGTTCTACGCGTTGCTCTTGGGCTGGATTGCGACGATGGTACTGCGCGAATCGCTGCGCAATCGCGGCCACGAGGCGTCGAAGGCGATCGATGATCCCCTGGCCGAGCACTTCGGCGAAGAAGCGCCGATCTCGACCGTCGGCGAAAAGCTGCGCCGCCTACAATGGGGGCCGATGATCGCCCTACCGGCCTCGGGGATCGCGGCGATCTCGATCTGGGTCGTCGTCGGGATCGGCTTCTTCACCGGGATCTTGAGCGGATTCCTCGGGATCGGCGGCGGCTTCATCCGCCTACCCGCGTTGATCTATCTGATCGGCTGTCCGACGCTCGTCGCCGTCGGCACGGACCTGTTCGAGATCATGCTCAGCTCGGCCTTCGGCGCGGCGTCCCACGCGATGAAGGGCAACGTCGACCTCGTGCTGGCGGTGGTGCTGATCACGGGCTCGTCGATCGGCTCGGTCCTCGGCGCCTCGTTCTCGCGGCGGGTCAAGCCTTCGCGCCTGCGCACCATCTTCGCCGCCGTCTCGATTCTCGGCGTGGCGCTGGTGCTCTTCAAGCTGATCTCTCTCTTCAGTCGCCCCTGACCGTTGTGCTATCATCCGCCAATGGGACTACGCGACCTCTTCGGCAAGAAAAAGAGCGACTCGATCGGCCCGCTCAAAGAGCGGCTCGAGATGTTCCTGCGCCTCGTCGCCGCCGATCACCGCTACCACAGCCGGGTCAGCGAGCTGACGACGATGATGGAGCAAGGGGCGATCGACTTCGGCGCCCTCTCGCGCAACGTCGAAGACATCACGGCGACGCTGCAGGAGATCGTCGAGAGCTTCCACGAGCTGACCGACGGTCGCCATCGCGACGAGCTCGACCAACGGCTGGCCGAGATCTGCACCGCGATCGCCGAGCGCATCGGCCATCACCGCCCGACGTCGGTCGGCGCCCTCACGGTCCCACTGCGCGAGGTCGATCAGAGCCACCTCGACAGCGTCGGCTGGAAGGCGGCGCAGCTCGGTGAGATCAAGAACCGCCTCGGTATGCCCGTGCCGAACGGCTTCTCGATCACCGCCTCGGCCTACGCCGCCCTCTTGACGTACAACAATCTCGAAGAGTGGATCCGCCCCCAGGTCGCCTCGGTCAATACGAACCACTACACCCAGCTCGTGATCGTCGCCAACCGGATCCAGCGCCGGCTGCGCGAGAGCGAGCTACCGCCCGAGCTCGAGACGGCGATCCTCGAGCGCTTCGACGAGCTCGTCGGCGACGAGCCGACCCTGGTCTCGGTGCGCTCGAGCGGCGTCACCGAAGGCTCTCAGTTCAGCTTCGCCGGACAGTACGCCTCGTTCCTCAACGTCGATCGCGAGCACCTGATCGAGCGGGTCAAGGACACCGTCGCCAGCCGTTTCAGCCCCCGGGCGATCTACTACTTGCACACCCGCGGCTTCGACGTCGAGAACGAGCCGCTCCCCGTCTGCTGCATGGTGATGGTCCAGGCCGAGGCGAGCGGCGTCGTGCACTCGTTGAACCTCGACCAGCCCGGCTCCGAGAACGCGATGATCGCCGCCTGTTGGGGCTTCGGCGAGGGTGTCGTCGGCGGCAGCGTCTCACCGGACCACTACGTCGTCGACAAAGAGACCGGCCGCCTCCTCGACCGCCAGGTCGCCGAGAAGCGGACGATGTTCGTCAACCGCGACCACGGCGCGGGAACCGTCGAGGTCCCCGTCGCCGACGATCGCGCCTCCCAGCCCGTCTTGCGCCGCGACGACATCGAACAGCTGCTCGACTACGCCGTGCGCCTCGAGGGACACTACCACCAGCCCGTGAGCGTCGAGTGGGCCCGCGATCGCGAGGGACAGCTGTTCGTGCTGCAGGTCAACCATCTGGCCGTCGACACGTCACAAAAAGGTGCGGCGTACGAAGACGAGCGCCATCCGTTGCTGCTACAAGCCGGGAAGACGGCCTCCCGCGGGGTCGGCGCCGGCCCGGTCTATCGGATCTCGACGCCCGAAGAGATCGCCCTTCTGCCGCGGGGCTCGGTGCTCGTGACCCAGGGCTGCGCGCCACAGCTGGTGCCGGCCCTCGACCGGGTGAGCGCGATCGTCACCGACACGGGCAGCGCGACCGGCCATCTGGCAACGGTCGCCCGAGAGTTCGGTGTTCCCATGCTGGTCAACACGCGGCGCGCCTCCCAGGTGTTGTGCCACGGGAGCGAAGTGACCGTCGACGCGACACACCAACGAATCTACCAGCACCGCGTCGAAGCGCTGCTCGATGGCGCCCGAAAAGTCTCGGCCGAGCTCAACTCACCTGCCTCGAACGCGCTCAAAGCGGTGCTCTACAAAGATGTGTTGCCGCTGAACCTTCTCGACCCACGGGACGAAGGGTTCACGATCGACTCCTGCGTGACCTACCACGACGTCACACGCTTCTGCCACCAGAAGGCGCTCGAGCAGATGTTCTTCTCTGCCGAAGAGGCGGCGAAGCAGAATCAGCGGAGCATCCTGCTCTCGGACCCGCGGATTCCCCTCTTGGTCTACCTGATCGACCTCGGTGGCGCGATCCCCGCCGACTGCGCCAAGCCGAGCGCCGAAACGATCCGCTCGGTGCCCTTCCAGGGCTTCTGGGAGGGGCTGACGTTGCACCGCTGGCCCAATCCAAAACCGCTGCAGACCAAGGGTTTCTTCTCGGTGGTCGCGCGAACCGTCGCCGATCCGCATCTACAGAACCGGCTGAACGAGAAGACCCTGGCGATGTTGACCCCCGAGTACCTCAACGTCTCGTTGCGCCTAGGCTATCACCTCTCGAACCTCGAGGCGCTCTGCCGTGGCGCGGCGTTCCAGAACTACGTGCGCTACCACTTCCACGGCGGCGCCGCCCAGAGCGAAAAGCGGCTGCGACGCTGCCGGATCATCGCCGCGATCCTCAAGGATCACGGCTTTCAGGTGCACCTCGAAGGCGACACGCTGGACGCGATCTACAAGCGCGGGCGCCCCGAGATCATCGCGCAGAAGCTGCGGGTCGTCGGCCAGTTGACAGCGCTCTCCAAGCAGCTCGACATGGCGCTCCACACCGACCAAATCGCCGACTTTTTCCTCGGCGAGTTTCGACGGAAGATTCGATGAGTGAGGCGACACCGCGACGCGTGATCGAGCTCGTGACCTCGATCGAGAAGTTCCTCCAGATTCCCTATTGGTTCACCGTGCGCCAGAGCCTGGCGATGAGCGGTGTGCCGACGGTCGAGAGCGACGGCCTGCAGTACGAGCCAGCCCACGTCCTCGTCTTCGATCAAGAGTACCAGCTGATCGGCGAGCTCGACCCGGTGCGCCTGACCGATGCGTTGGTCGAGAGCCTCCCCGACGAGCTGCGGCACGCCCCCTCGAATCGCCAGCCCGAAACGCTCTCGGCGCACTGGAGCCGCCTCGTCCGCGAAGGCAACGACCGCCTCGATCAGCTGACGGTGAGCGACGTGATGATCCCGATCGGCCCGCCCCTCGTGCCCGACGACTGCGTGCTGCGCGCCTTCTACGCCCTCGCCTCGGCTCCGAACACGGTCCTGCCCGTGATCCGCGACGGCCAGCTGCTCGGCGTCGTGCGCCGTGCGGACATCCTCGCGGAGCTCTTGATTCAGACCTTCACCTGATCCAGCGATGCCCCGCAGAGGGTGCTCGCCGCCAACTCGATCAGCTCGTCGAGCCCGGAAGCAGAGGGCGCGACGCAGTCGACGCCGAGTCGTTCGCGAACGCGAAACGCCAGCCCCTCGGAGATCGCCACGAAGCGCAACCCCTCGACCACCGCCCGTTCGAGGCCGTCGACGAGGGCACCAAAGGCTTCGACGGTCGAGCTGGAGATGAAGAGGACCAGATCGATTCGACCCTCGCTCAGCGCGGCGACGATGTCGTTCGGCAGGGCGAGCGTATTCTGGCGATAGAGCTGCACCGAGCGCACGTCGAGAGCGTGTGCGCGCACGGCGGCAAGGCGTCGCTCGCTCGCCCCTCGACCGAGGATCCAGACGCGTTGACATCCCGCGCGGCGGGCCGCCTCGACCCGTGCCGAGAGATCGCCAACGTCGTCCTCAGCCGACGCCGCCTGCGTCGGTGCCCCGAACCCGAGCCGCTCGAGCTCGGCGCGCACCGAGGCGCGCACCCCCCAACAAGCCGGAACGAGGGGGAGCGCGTCGTGGTGGCGCCGCCACTCGTCGAAGAGATGAACGGCCAAGGCGCTGGTGAAGACCAACAGATCGGCGCTCGAGACCTTCCGGCGGAGCTCCTGCAGTGATCCGTCACCAAAGCTCGGGACGCTGCGCACGATCGGCGGGTCGAAGACGCGAGCGCCCATGTCGCGCAGACGATTGAGCTCGAGATAGCGCCGCTCGGAGGGGCGCAGCACGAGCACGGAGCACCCCGCGAGAGGGCGCGCCACAGCGACGCCCGTCTGATCGAAGAGCGCCGCCACGGGACCGACGATCAGCACGGCCGGCGGGCGCAAGCCGACCTCCGACGCGCGTTCGGCGATACGCTCCAGACGTTCGTGGACAATCCGTTGACCCGGCAAGGTCGCCTCTTGCACCAGCAGCGCGGTCGTCTCGGCACCCATCCCGTGGGCGATCAGCTCACGGGTGATCGTCTCGAGCTGGCGCAGCGCCATATAGAAGACGAGCGTCATCTTGCAGCCCACCAAATGACGCCAAGGCAGCGACTCGCTGCTCTCGCCGCGGCGATGTCCGGTGACGATCACGACGCCCGCGCTGAAGTCGCGGTCGGTCAAGGGGACCAGCGCGCTCGCCGCCGCCGCCGTCGCCGCCGTCACACCCGGGACGACCTCGAAGGGGATCTCGGCCTCGAGCAGCGCCCGAACCTCCTCGCCACCGCGCCCGAAGAGGAAGGGGTCACCACCTTTGAGCCTCACGATCGAACGGCCGCCCGGGGCCTCACACGCCAGGCGCACGAGCGCGGCGTTGATCTCGGGCTGGGTCAGCGCGTGACCGTCGCGGGTCTTGCCGACGTACAGCTTGCTCGTCGCCCGGCTCTGCTGCACGAGCTCTGGCGGTACGAGGCTATCGTAGACCAGGACATCACAGTCGAGGGCGAGGTCACGTCCGCGAACCGTGCAGAGGTCGAGCTCTCCGGGCCCAGCCCCGACGAGATAGACGCGAGAGACGGATTGGTGGCGATCACGAGCGCTCATGGTCCAACCATAGCAAGGAAACGGCGGAGACGGAATGCTCGACGCTCAGAAGACGTCGACGAATGCGGGCACGAGGCGCTCAGAGAGCGGAGACGAAGGTGGCGATGCCCTCTTTGTCTTCGAACGTCTTCTGAAAGGCCTTCGCCTCATCGATCGTGCGGAAACGGCCGACGCGTACTCGGTACCAGCGCCCGCGGCCCGGAACGTCCGAAAGGATTACGTGGGGCGTGTAGCCCTGGCGGCGCAGCGTGCCGATGAACTCGTTGGCCTCGACGATGTTGCGAAACGCGCGAATCTGCAAGGAGTACCCGCTCGGCACCAGCGGCTTCGGTGCCAGACCGCCGTTGTTCGGCTGCTCGAGGCGCGGCACGGGGGCGCGGCCCGGATCGAAGGCGACCCGCTCGAGCTTGAGCGGTTCGGGGAGCGGTGTCGGACTGATCGTGTTCGTCTCGTGTAGCTCTTTTTCATACGTGTAGAGGCTCTTCTTCTCAGGAGCCTCCTGACGCATCAGCGTCTCCCAGATGTCACCGCCCTTGATCGTCACGGGCCGCACGGTTTGCTGGCCCATCACGTATCCGACCGCGAAGGTGCAGAGCGCGAGCACCAAGCTGCCGATGATCAAACCCGACAGATGGCGCGCCTCGAGACCGAGCTCGCGTTTCTCCTTCACTTTGTCGAAGTCCCTCATTCCTCCTCCGTTTCCGCTGGGGGTTCCATCCATTCGGGAGCGCTCACGCCCAACAGCGCGAGACCATTGGCCAACACCGTGCGCAACGCGACGCAGAGATGGAGGCGCGCGGCGGTCTTCGCCGCATCCTCCGAGATCACTTTCTCGGTATGCTTGTAGCGAGTGAAATAGCCGTGGAAGACCTTGATCAGCTCGCTGATGTAGAACACGAGCGGGTGCGTCTCTCGCGCCGCGGCGCACTGGGCGATCACGTCGGAGAAACGCCAGAGCCGTTTGACGATGTCCAGCTCTTCGGGCAGCGTCAAGAGCCCGGCGAGCTCGGAATTGAACGCCGCGGGTTGATGTCCGCCCTCAGCGCCGCGCTTGAGCATCGTGCAGAGCCGCGCGTGGCCGTACTGGGCGTAGAATACCGGATTCTCGAGGCTACGCTTCTTCGCCAGCTCGAGATCGAAGTCCATCTGGGCATCCATCTTGCGCATCAGGAAGAAGTAGCGCGTCGCGTCGGCGCCCACCTCGTCGACCACCTCGCGCAGCGTGACGAACTGCCCCGAGCGCGTGCTCATCGACACCTGCTCGGCGCCGCGCACGAGGTTGACGAACTGGACGAGCAGGATCTCGAGCTTCGAGGCGTCGTGGCCGAGCCCCGTCAACGCCGCCCGCACGCGACCGATGTAGCCGTGGTGATCCGCGCCCCAGATGTTGATCAGCGTGTCGAAGCCGCGGGCGAACTTCTCGTCGTGATAGGCGATGTCCGAAGCGAAGTAGGTCGGCACGCCGTTGTCGCGAATCACCACGCGGTCCGCCTCGTTCGGATCGAACTGGCTGACGCGGTATTTCATCTTGCCGTCTTCATCGTAGAGCAGTCCCTCGGTGCGCAGCTTGTCGAGGACGCGCTCGACCCACTTCGAGTCATAGAGCTCGTGCTCCTGGTACCAGCGATCGAAGCCGATCCCGAAGCGACCGAGGTCGTCACGGATGTCCGCGAGAATGTCGTCGACGATGAAGGCGCGGAAGAGCGGCGGCAGGGCGTCGGCGTCGACGTCGAGCTGGCCGTCGCCGTGGGCCTCGCGAAAACGCTGGGCGATCTCGATCACGTACTCGCCCTGGTAGTGGTTCTCGGGCAGCTCGATCTCGCGCCCGAGCAGCTGGGCATAGCGAAAGTAGAGACTGCGCGCGAGCAGGCGGATCTGGTTGCCGACGTCGTTGACATAGTACTCACGCTCGACGTGATAGCCCGCGGCCTGCATCAAATTGCCGAGAACGTCGCCGACGACGGCGCCGCGCCCGTGCCCCACGTGGAGGGGTCCCGTCGGGTTGGCGCTGACGAACTCGAGGAGCACGCGCTGGCCCGCGCCAGCGTCGCTCGTGCCGAATTGGGCGCCCCGCGCTGCGATCTCCCCGAGCACGCTGAACCAATGGGCGGTGGCGATGCGGAAGTTGATGAACCCGGGGCGAGCGAACTCGACGCTGGAGAAGAGGCCATCGCCGTCACCGATCGCCGCGACCAACCGCTCGCCGATCTGGGCCGGGCTGCGGCGCGCCAGAGGCGCCAGCTTGAAGGCGATATTTGTCGCAAAATCGCCGTGTTCCGGTTGCTTTGCGAGGATCACGTCGATCGTCGGCAAGTCGCCGGACGGCAGCTCGCCAGCGTCTTGCAGACGCATCAGGACAGAGGTCAGATGCTCCTTGATTCTAGCGTGCATGGCAGAATTGTAGCCCCTCCCTGGGCCCTGTCAAAAAAAGGGTGGTAATCATTCCGTCGGCGTCGGCTGCCCCGCCTCGAGGACCCAGGCATCGAGCTCGTCCCAGTCGACCTCGGGCAGCACTTGCAGGTCCGGACGAAGCGACCGCGCCCCCTGGACGTACGGGTGAACGATCTGATGCGGCGACCGATCGGTGTTCCAGTGGATCAAGATCCGGACGCAGCGCTCGAGAGAGCCCTGAACCGGGATCTCGTTGCAGCACAGGAGCGGCACCTCGCTCCAGCCGAGCTGACGCGCCGCCAGTGCCGGAAACTCTGCGTCGAGATCGCGGGTGGTACTGAAAATCGCGCTCGCCACATCGACGGCGTCGATCCGATTCAGGCGGATCATCAGCGCGAGCAGTCGCTGGGTCTCTTTGAGGATTTCCGAGGCCTCGTTCGCGGCGACCGTCGTCGCCCCGCGCACGCCCCTGCAAACCGTGGTCATCTCGACTCCTCCTTCGCACCGGGCCACTATGCCGGGAAATATCTTCCCAGACAACAACGTTCTGATTATGCTAACAGAATCGCGGAACCACCAACAGGACTCGCCGAATGCGCCATTTGCTTACTCTTTCTTGGATGCTGATCGCGATGGTCACGCTGGGCTACGGGATGGTCTACGGATACGACGCGCTGACCGTTGCCCTCGGCGGCGACAGCCCGAAAAAAATGACCCTCGCCGAGGTCGAGCAGAACGGGATCGGCAAGGCGCGCTACGTCGAGCTCAGCGGCTTCGCCGTCTACCCGCGTCTGGTGTACGAGTATCCCAAGGGTCAGAAGAAAGAGAACGTCGTCGCCGTTTACTACCCGCTCGTCTCGCAGGCGACGCTGAACGAGATGCTGCGCACCGAGAAGCCGAAACGCGGGGTCGCGGTGATCGTCCGGCGAGACGACCTCGACGCCGATGTCGTCAAGGCGATCATCCGCGCCGGCCGCCGCCCGACGCTGGCGGCAAACTGGCTCAAGAAAGAGACGATCAAGGGCGTCGTGCAGCGCCGGATGAGCGGCCTTCCGACACGGGTGCGTGCGCTGCTCAACCAGATCAAGCTCGGCACGCCGATCGGAAACGACGTGATCTATCTGCGGGCCGATCAACGGCCGATGAAGCTCTGGATCCCGATCGCGATCCTCCTCGGCTCCCTCATCGGCGTCGCCGTCGTCGCGCTGCTCGGCGTGCGTCAATTCCGCCGCAAGCCCGCCGACGTCTCCCTCGCCGGCCTGCCCCGAGCCCAGCCGGGCCACCTTCGCTAGTCGGCCGTACCCCACGAAACGCTCAAAGCGCGCGGAATCGGTCGCCGAGGCGCGGTGTCGAGGCGCTCAGGAGGCGGCGAAGCGCGCGGAATCGGTGGCCGAGGCATCATAGCGCAGCGTGCGCTGGCCGAGGAGTCGGTCGGCGGCGATCTCACCCAGCGCGGCGCTCGCCGAGACACCATGACCCCCGAGCCCGGCGACCCAGAAGAAGCCAGCGAGGATCGGATCGGGACCGATGATGAACTGGTGATCCGCGGTGAGGGTGCGCAGACAGGCCCAGGTCCGCTGAATCTCTACCCGATCGAACTGCGGCAGCTCCGCCGTGACGCGCTCGGCGAGGACGTCGAGGATCGTCGGGTCGACCGGCGGCTCACACGCCGCCATCGGCTCTTGATCGCAGGCGCTGAGCATCAACCCCCCCGACTCGGGGCGGAAGTAGAATTGGTTGTCCACCGTCCAGACCATCGGCCAGTCGCGCTCGACCCAATCGCTCGGTGGTGTCGTCATCAAATGACGCCGGCAGGGCGTCAGCGGCATCGGGCTCGCCCCGGCGCGCCGACCGAGCTCGCCAGCCCAGGCGCCCGCAGCGTTGACCAGCCAGCTGCAGGCGATGCGCCCCCGGTTGGTACGCAGCGCCGTGACGCGACCGCCGCTGGTCTCGATCTCGGAGACCCCGCAGTTGTAGATCACCCGAACGCCACCCGCCCGCGCCGCCGTCAGATATCCGTGGAGCAACCGATGAATGTCGACGACGCCGTCGACGCCGTTGAAGACGCCGCAGGTGAAGCTGCTCGAGGCCAGAGCCGAACAGCGTTCGATCACGCCGTCGCGGTCGAGCACCTGCAGATCGAGGCCGATCGCCGCTGTCGCCCGCACCTCGGCCTCGAGGAACGGCATATCCTCCGGGCGGCCGACGCTCATGTGGCCGCAGGCGTGGTAGTCGATCGCCTCGCCGAAGAGCAGCTCCGCGTGCCGAACGAGCTGCAAGGTCTGCTGAGCCATCGTGCTGTCGAGGGGATCGGTGACGGTGGTTCGCAGAAAGGCGGCGTTGCGGCCCGACGAGTGGAAGCCGAAGCCCGCCTCGCGCTCGAGGATCACGATCTCGCGCACGCCCCGCTTGGCCAGCGCGTAGGCTGTCGCGGCGCCGGCAAAGCCAGCCCCGACAATGACGATCTCTGTCCGTTCGGGCAACATCGGCGCTATCATGCCTCGAAATCGCCATCGCGGCAAGCACGACATCACCCGATTGCGAAACTCTCCCGCCAGAGCTTGAGTCGCACGGCGAGTTCGCACTATGATACGCACGATGATTGAGCGCCTCGGAAAATCGCTGACCCGCTGGTTCGAGCGGTACATGCCCGACCCCTTCGTACTGGCGATCGTGCTGACCTTCGTGGTCTTCGCCGCGGCGCTGACCCAAACCCTCGCGCAGGGGGGCCCGACCGCCTGGTACGAGCGAGTGATCGTCCTTTTCAGCGCCTGGAAGTCCTACCTCTTCGAGCCGAAGCTGGCGACCGGCAGGGTCGATTTCAGTCTGCTCTACTTCGCCTTCCAGATGTGTCTGATGCTCGTCACCGGATACGCCCTCGCCGATGCGCGCCCCGTGCACCGCATGATCGAGCGCGTCGCCGCGTTTCCCAAAGACTCGCCGACGGCTGCGGCGATGGTCGCCTTCGTCGCCTGCTGCGCCGCGCTCTTGCACTGGGGCCTCGGCGTCGTGATCGGCGCGTTGTTGGCCAAAGAGGTGGCGCGACAGGGGCGCAAGAACGGAATCGCGATGCACTACCCCCTTCTCGGAGCGGCGGGCTACACCGCGCTGCTGATCTGGCACGGCGGGCTTTCGGGCTCGATCCCGCTGAAGGCGACCAAGGGAATCCCAGCGGCGTCAATCGCCCCGATCCTCAAGAGTGACACGCTCTTCAGCTCGCTCAACATCCTGCTCTCGGTGTTGATGCTGGCGGCGATTCCGCTGTTCTGCTACCTGCTGCATCCCAAGGAACGCGATCGCTACGTCCCCTACGACCCGGCGCGCAATCCCGAAGATACGCCGAGCGACGCGGACGAGACGGCGACGATCGTCGACGCCACCACTCGTTCACGCGGGCTGGCGTTGATCGGTACGCTGCTCGCCACGTGGATCCTCCGCCGCGGCTCTTCGAGCGCCCTCGACGGGACGCGGATCGGTCTCCTCGCGGCCAACGCGATACTGCTCTACTTGGTCTTGCACGTCAGCCTGCGCCTGCTGATCACCGCCTGGCGTCGCCCACAAGCAGAGCGCCATTCGACGCTGCCCAAGGCGCTCGCCAACAGCCGCCTGTTCACCCTCGTCCTGGCCTGGCTCGGGCTCGGCATCCTGCAGATCGAGATCGCCACCGGGAAAGCGGTCTTCGGCTTCAATCTGCTCAACTTTTCGTTTCTGTTCCTCGGCATTCTCTTTCAAGAGACGCCGCGACGCTACGTCGGTGCGGTCGTCCGCGGGACCGCCAGCTGCAGCGGGATTATCTTGCAGTTCCCCTTCTATTTCGGCATCTTGGGTCTGATGCGCGTCTCGGGATTGGCGGAGTCGCTGACCCACGCCCTGGCTTCGATCTCGACGGCGACGACCTACCCGGTCGTGACCTTCTTCTCCGCCGGGATTGTCAACCTCTTCGTCCCCTCCGGCGGAGGACAGTGGGTCGTCCAGGGCGAGATTGTGATCAAAGGCGCCCAAAAGCTGATGGTCTCGGGCCACACCGACCTCGTCGGACGCAGCGTGATGGCCCTGGCCTACGGCGACGCCTGGACGAACATGCTCCAGCCCTTCTGGGCGATACCGCTGTTGGCGATCACGGGGCTGCGGGCTCAGGAGATCATCGGGTACAGCGCCGCGCTGATGCTCTTCAGCGGCGCGTTGACGATCATCGGGCTGTTGGTCTTCTGACCGGCGAGCCCACAACAAAGGAGTCGCCGATGAGCGAACGTAGAGCGATCGAGAGCCGCCAGGCGCCCCAGGCGATCGGCCCTTACAGCCAGGCGGTGCTGCGCGGTCGGACTCTCTATCTTTCCGGTCAGATCCCCCTCGATCCGGCGAGCGGCGCACTCGTCGGCGGCTCGATCGCGGAGCAGACGCATCGCGTGATGCAAAACCTCGCGGGCGTCCTGGAGGCGGCGGGGGCGAGCTTCTCCGACGTCGTGATGACCACGATCTACCTCACCGATCTCGCCGATTTCGCCGCGGTCAACGCCGTTTACGCGAGCTATCTACGGCCACCCTACCCCGCTCGCGCCACGGTGCAGGTCGCCGCGCTTCCCAAGGGAGTGCCCGTCGAAATCTCGATGATCGCCATGCTGGAATAGCCGCGGGAGAACCGAGCGGAACGATCAGCCGGGGTAGCAGTAGCCATCGCCGCTACAGAAGTAGCCAGAATCACAATCGTAGTCGCTGTTGCAGCCGCCGGCCGCGGGGTAGCAGAGGCCGTCGTCGCCGCAATATTCGCCGTCGGGACAATCGGCGTTATGGAAGCAGTCGCTCGAGCCGTGGCAGAGCCCGTCGCTTCCACAGTAGTAGCCGAAGGCGCAGCCCGTGTCGCTGCAATCCGACTCGGCGACACAGACGCCGACTTGGTCGCAGACGTAGCCCGAGGGGCAGTCGAAGTCGTCGGCGCACCCCGACGTGTGGCACAGTCCATCCGAGCCACAGAAATAGCCCGGGCTGCACTGATAGTCGCTGGTGCACTCGGGGGAGTTGTCGTAGTGGCAGCCCCCGTCGCTTCCGCAGTAGGTGCCAGGCCCGCAGTCGTAGTCGCTGCTACACCCAGAGACGACGGTGACCTCTTGGTGGCAGTTGCCGTCGCTCCCGCAGTAATAGCCGAGAGCACACTCGGAATCGGAGAGGCAGCCGCCGCTGATCACGACGATCTCGTAGCACGCCCCGTCGCTTGCGCACTCGTAACCGGGCGCGCAATCCGCGTCGGTGTAACATCCAGCCGTGGGAGCCGGAACGCAGTCGCCCGTCGAGGCGCAGACCGTCCCGACGGGGCAGTCGAGGTTGTTGTAGCACCCCTCGAGGTAGCAGCGACCGCTGTAGCCGTCGCAATAATATCCGTAGGCGCAGTCGAAATCGGTATCGCAGCCGCCGGGATCGTAGATGTCGAGCTCACAGCCACTGTTCATGGCGAAGATCAAGCCCGTCAGGCAGGCCAACATGAGGTGTTTGCGTCGCATCGCCCCTCCTCGCTCGGGCGCGCCGAATGACGCGGAGACGCCCGATTTTTCGTTGCTTCGGTTCTTCGACCTAGTAAGAGTATCGCCTTACACCTCGGCGAATCAACGGGAAATCGAAAGTTGACGGACGCCGCGCAAGAGGTAGCGTAGAGATGGCGCCCCAAAGGAGGGGGCCCCACGAGATGCCGAGCTCGATCTCCAACCAGACGACGACACGCGACCTCGGATGGGCGGCGACCCTGGCGGGGGTCTTCGCTGCGATTTACGCCCTCGGAGCGGCGCGCACGATCCAAGGCGGTGACGCTAGTGAGTTCGTCCTGCTCGGCCTCGAGCGGGGCGGAATCGCCCACCCGCCGGGCTACCCGCTGTACACCTTGGCCGTCAAGCTCGCCGCGCTGACGGGGATCGCGCCCGCGACGTTCGCCGTCTCTCTGACGAGCGTAACCTTCGCCGCCAGCGCCCTCTTCGTCGTCTTCCTCATCGCCCGGGCGCTCGGCGCTCGCCCCGTGGCCGCGGCGGTGACCTCG
>JAGQJP010000274.1 GCA_020430585.1 Myxococcales bacterium
GCTACTGGCCACCCTCGGGCTCCCCAGCGATCAACAGCGACTCTCGATCATCGAGGCCGTTCACGACGCGACGACCTCCTGGGCGATCGCCAGCCCCCTCTCGAACATGCTCGTTCGCTGCACGCGTGGAATCGAGCCGTTGAGCTGCGAAAAGGCGACGCTCAGCGAGCTCACATCGATCAGCGCCCTCGGCTCCACCGTCGAGCTCGCAGCGATGGACGATCTCTCGTCGCTCTGGGTCCTCGGTACGAGCCCCACGGGTGAGGGGATCTTCCTGATCGGCGACAACGGCGCGCTCACGCCGAGCTGTTCGCCGAGTGACGTGAGCTGTGACCTCGGCGGCTATCTCGGCGTCGCCCGCCTCAGCGACAGCTCCTTGGTCGCCATCGGACGCGCGCCTGCGCTGCTTCGTCTGGTGCCTGGCGAGACGTGGAGCCGCTTTGCCTTTCCCACGTTGCCACCGGTCTCGACCAGCGAGGCGCTGACGCCCGCGCCGTCGACAGAGGCGAGCGTGAAGGTGCAAAGTTACCTCGTCGACGGAGGGCAAGTCTATCTCTTCTCGGTCCAGCGGATCTGCTCCGATTCGAGCTGCGCCGACGGCTCGCTGCGCTTGCTGATGACGCGCTACCAAGCCGGGAGCGGCTTTTCGAACACGGCGATCGAGCTGACCAAGTCGATTTGCACCGCACCGTCGACGCGCTGTCGGTGCACCAGCCCCGAGAGCTGTGCCGCGCTCGAGGGCAGGATGTTCGTCGCGGGCGCGGTCATCGTCGACGAGAGGGTGGTGATCGCCGGCACGCTGCCCGAATCGGACTCCGAAACGACGACCGCCTTCACGATCGCCATTCCTCGCGCGCCGCAGCCGTAGCCGTAGCCGAAACCGCGGATGATCGCGGCGATCTAGCCTACGTGTCGTTGCGCATCGTCGACGAGCCGTCGCATCGCGTCGACCGCCGCCGGGACGACGTCGCCCCTGCGCTCGCGCTGATAGGCGTACAGGACCGATGAGGAGGCGTTGAGCAACGAAATCTCGCGCGCCGCTGGGCTGAGGGCGGCGAGAACCTCCTCCACCCGGCCGCCCTGGGTTCCGATGCCCGGAATCAAGAGCGGGTGGCCCTCGAGGATCGGCGCGAGTTGACGGAGGGCGCTCGTGTCCGTCGCGCCGACGACGGCGCCGAGCCCGGGAAAGCGCTCGTGGACCCAGCGCGCAACGTGCTGATACAGCGGCTCGCCCTCTGCGAGAATCTGGTCCTGCAGGTCGCTGGCGCTCGGATTCGACGTCCGGACGAGGAGATAGACACCGCGAGCGGGGCCGGCTCGTTCGATCATTGGCTCGATCGCGTCGCGGCCCAGATAGGGGGCGATCGTCACCGCGTCGGCGTGCCAGAAGTCGAATACGGCGCGCGCGTACGCGCCTTGTGTCGGTCCGATGTCGCCGCGCTTGGCGTCGAGGACGACGGGGATCCCGCAGCGGCGCACGAAGGCGAGCACCTCTCCCAGCGCCTGAAGACCGTCGATGCCGTATTGCTCGAAGAAGGCGAGGTTCGGCTTCACGGCCGCTGGGGCAAGCTCGGCGTCGAGCAACCCTTCGAGGATTGCGCGCAGAAAGTTGGCCAGGGTTTCGCGCACCGATCCGGCGACCAGCGGGATCCGACGCAGGTCCGGGTCCAGGCCCAGGCAGATCGAGTGGCCGATCTCGGTCGCGCGTGCGCGAAGACGTTGGCTCCAGGTCTGTGTCATCCGTCACTCCGTTTCGGCAGCCTCAAGCATGCCGCCGGAATTGGTTTGTCGGCAAAAACGTTTCTTGTTATGCTCTTGTTACACTACCCAATGGACTATGGCGAGTGTAAAAACCCTGACACACTTCATCGCCAACGATTGAAGGAGACAGGAAGCATGGGAACGACGAAACGGGCAATCTTGGGGCTGCTTCTCTGTGTGCTGATCGCGATGCCGATCTCGGCGCAGGCGCTGACCAAAATCGAAGTGTACAAGAAATGCGCCCCTGCGGTCGTGCTGATCGTTCAGGAGATGGCGCCCGGGCGTGTTCGATTCGGCTCCGGCTCGATCATCAACGCGCGCGGCCAGATCATCACCAATCACCACGTCGTCACCGGCGGAGGTTTGCTGAAGGTCTTTCTCTACGACAAGTTCCGCGACAAGCTCGAGGACAACCTACAGACCTTCATGGCCAACAACAAAGACAAGGCGCTCACGGCGCGGCTCGTGCGCAGCGACGCCTACCGGGACCTGGCTCTGGTGCAGATCGTGAAGGCTCCGCGCAATCTGCCGACGATCCCGATCGGTGACTCGTCGAAAGTCCAGCCCGGACAGGACATCGTCGTCATCGGAAACCCGCGCGGACTGACGTGGACGCTGACATCTGGCTCGGTGAGCGCCGTGCGGAAGAACTCGATTCAGGTCGAGGCGGCGATCAACCCCGGAAACAGCGGGGGCCCACTGCTCAACATGAACGGCGAGATGATCGGCGTGAACACCTTCATCCGCCGCAACTCGAACAACCTCGGATTCGCCCGGCCGAGCTCGATGGTCGTCGATTTCCTCAAGAACGACCAACCGCTGGTGACCAACAATTTCGACTCGTCGAAGATCGCCTACATCCGCGCGATCAAGCGCCCGCTCTACGAGAAGCTGAGCAAGCTCGAGGCGTCGAAGGTGATCTGCCAGCTGGTGACGATCGGCTTGAACAACGGAAACGGCGCGCTGCGTTTCGACGCCAAGGCCGAGACGATCAACGCCGTGATCATCTCGACGCTGACCGGAATCTACACCAACGCAGACGTCAAGCAGAAGTTGTTGCAGCGGTTCTTGCCCAAGGTCCTGATCCCCAGGGGCAAAGGGGAGATCTGGACGCTCAACGGCTCGAAGTACGTGCGATCGCTGCAGAATGTGCAAGCCTGGGCCGTCGACGACACGTCGGGCGCGATCTACGTGATCGAGAGAAGCGGAGCGTTGAAGATCAGCGACGGTGGATACGGTGGCTGGCGCTCGCTCGGCTCTGGCCAGCATTATGTTTCGGTGAGCGCGACCAACGGCAGCGCGTATCTGCTGCTGAAGAACAAGACGATCGAGAAGTTTCAGAACGGCCAATTCGTCAACGTCAGCTCGATGAAGTTCAATCGCTCGATTCACGCGACCAACGGCTATCTCTATGTCGTCTCGGATCGCGGCTACGTCTTTCGCTACAATGGGGCGAGCTGGGAGAAGAGCGGACGTCCGATCGGGCTGCGCGTCAAGTACGTCGCAGCCGCCGGCCAGGTCTGGTTCTCCCTCGACCAGGACGGCTCGATCTATAGCTACCAGGAAGATCGCGTGATCGACAAAGATGGCGACGCGATGCTGATCTATCCCTTCAAAGAGAAGCTCCTCGCGGTCAGCCGCAGCGCCCACGTCTACATGTACAGTCCGACGACGAAGAAGTGGCAGCGCCTCTTCCCCTAAACCTCCTCGTTGGCGATCCGTACCCATCTGCGGCGTTGGCACAGGGCGCGCGCTCCTCGACGTACGACGAAGGTACGCCTGCGTCGCGCGCGACCTGCGCCGCCTTGCATCTGGGCACGCCTCACCAAC
>JAGQJP010000275.1 GCA_020430585.1 Myxococcales bacterium
CGATGCCCCCGAGCAGCTCCAACGCCGCGGGGAGCCCTGGCGCGGCGCGTTCGACCTGGTGATGCACGACGCCTTCTCGCCGCGCTCCAATCCCGAGTGTTGGAGCGACGCGTTCTTGCACTCGATCGCCGAGACGTGCACACTCGGGGCTCTGCTCCTCTCGTTTTCCGTCGCCAGTCGAGTCCGACGGACTCTCGAGAGCGAGCGCTTCGACGTTCGAAAACCGAAGGGATTCGGGCACAAGCGAGAACGGCTCTGGGCCTGCAAGCGCGACGTGCCCCAAAAACGCGAGGAGCCAGAGTGACGACACCACGCATCATCGGACAGGGCGAGTGGCTCGAGCTCGTCGACGACGGCGGATGGGAGTATCTGCGACGGCGACGCTCGACGGGAATCGTCGTGATCATCGCCCTCACGGACGACGGAGAGTTGCTGCTCGTGGAACAGCCGCGCAAGGCACTGGGAACGACGGCGATCGAGCTGCCCGCCGGTCTGGTCGGCGATACCCGAGAGTTCGCGGGCGAAGAGACGCGCATCGCCGCTGCTCGCGAGCTCGAAGAGGAGACGGGCTACCGCCCCCACGAGCTGGAGCTGATCTGTATCGCGCCGGACTCGCCAGGAAGCTCGAGCGAACGGCTCACGGTCTTTCGCGCGGGACGCCTCGAAAGGGTGCATGACGGGGGCGGCGACGAGCACGAATCGATCACGGTCCACCGTGTCCCCCTCGATCAGCTCCACGAATGGATCGGCGCGCAGATTTCACGGGGCGCGCTGGTCGACCTCAAAGTCTACAGCGCGTTGGCCCTCGCCCGCGGTGCCTAGCGAGACGTAAATGCGCGAGCTTGCTGTCCCTCTGCCATCGCACGCGGGATTTCGCTGTTCCGAAATACCCTACCCATAGTATGATGTGACGAACTAGCAAACCCATCGAGGCATTGCCATGAAGAGAATCACCGTATCGATCGCTGCGATCGTCGTCTCGTTCGTAGTTGCGGCCGCGGCCTACGCTGCCCCGCAGAACCACGACGAGCACGAGCACGCACCGCTTTTGGCGCAGCAGCAGAATCAACCGAATGACCCGAACCAGGCGCCTGCGCCGATGCCC
This sequence comes from Myxococcales bacterium, assembly GCA_020430585.1. Lineage (GTDB taxonomy): Bacteria > Myxococcota_A > UBA9042 > JAGQJP01 > JAGQJP01 > JAGQJP01. Next base: position 1,106 of record JAGQJP010000275.1, read on the forward strand.
AACGATCCCAACCAACCACCGCTGGAGATGCAAGGAAAGTCCTATCAGTTCCATCATTTCCATCCCGTGCCCTACTACGCTGGCGGCGGCTTCTGCTACATCGAAGGGAAGCACACCCACTTCTACGCCCCGCTCTACACCGAGTTCTACAAGAACGTCGGTGGAGAGTACTACTTCACGGGCGATCCGGCGTTTCACGGCTACGTCGGCGATCTGTACTACTTCAAGGGACGCCACCCGATCCCGAACCAATATGCGGGCGGAGCCTGCGTGATCAGCGAGCCGCACCGCCATTTCTACAAGCCGGCGAGCACGAATCAGTATCAGGTCGTGAACGGCTACTACGTCTACAATGGGCCGACACTCCACGTCGACACGAGCGCCGCGCCGATCTCGCTGGTGACGTACTACCGCGGTCCGATCTACGCGCCGCTCCACATCTCGGCGAGTTACGTTCCGCCTCGGCCCTACGTCAGCTATCGCGTGTCGACCTATCCGGTGTACTGGCGGCCCTACGTGCTAATTCAGCATCGTCTGACCATTCCCCACTTCCGCGTCGGCTACTACGGCCGGTATCGTCCGACGTACGTGGTCTACCACAACCGCTACCATCGGCACTACACGTATCGTACGATCTACCATCGCAACCACTACTACTACCGCCCTGGCAGACACTATGTGCACCGCCCGGGAATCGTTCGCTATCCGGGTCGCACCACGGTGATCCACCGCCCCGGTCGGACCTTCGTCCATCGTCCGGGCCGCACGACCGTGATCCACCGTCCCGGGCGCACCGTGATCAATCGCCCGGGCTACAACTACGGACATCGTCCCGGGCGCACCGTGATCCGCACGCCGGGTCGTACGATCGTTCATCGCCCCGGCCGCACCGTGATCCATCGCCCGGGCAATACGTACGTGCACCGTCCAGGGCGCACGGTCGTGCACCGTCCCGGTCGCACCGTGATCCGCACGCCGGGTCGTACGATCGTTCATCGCCC
>JAGQJP010000276.1 GCA_020430585.1 Myxococcales bacterium
GATCGTACCGACGGGGCGTACGAAGGCCGATCGTACCGACGGGCGATGACGCGGCCGATCGTACCGACGGGCGATGACGCGGCCGATCGTACCGACGGGCGATGACGCGGCCGATAGCACCGACGGGCCATGACGCGACCGATCGCATTCGTCCTCGGCGGGGTGGTGGTGCTCGCCATCGGTGGGGTGCTGACGCTCCTCCCCAGCCGGAAGCGGATCGCCCCCACGGGCGTGCGAACACCGAGCCCCATGCAGGTCTCGACCGTTCCGCTCGCTGTGGCGATGTTGCGCGTACCGGCGGGATATTTCGCGATGGGGTGCGATCCGCGTCAAGACCGCTACTGTCGAGGCAAGGGGACGCGCCGCGTGTGGGTCCACGCCTTCTTCATCGACCGCACCGAGGTAACCCAGCAGCAGTACGACAGATGCGTCGCCGTCGGGTCCTGCCGCGTGCCCGCTCGGTTCTTCGCGACGACGCGAGCTCCACGTCAGCCGGTGCGCGGGGTGACCTGGTTCCAGGCGCGCGCGTTTTGTCACTGGGCGGGAAAGCGGTTACCCAGCGAGGCCGAGTGGGAGAAGGCGGCGCGCGGGACCGATGGCCGCACCTATCCGTGGGGGAACGAAGCTCCCACCTGCGAGCTCGCGAACTTCAGCGTCGCCTGCGGCGGGCGCCCGCGTTCGGTTGGGAGCGCGCCCCGTGGGGTGAGCCCGTACGGCTTGCTCGACGCCACGGGCAACGTGGAAGAATGGGTCGCCGATTGGTACGCCGAGACGCCGACGGGAGAGCGCGATCCGAAGGGACCGCCCAGCGGTACCGAGCGAGTAGTCCGCGGCGGCGGCTACGACCACGATCCCTGGCACAGTCGAGTCGCGTTCCGCTTTTGGCAGGTGCCGACGCACGTCGGCGCGACGATCGGCTTTCGCTGTGCCGCCGATCGCGACGTCCGCGAGTTGCCCCGACACTGACGACGGGGGCTGGAGACCCCGCGAGAGCGCACGAAGCCCAACCGGCGGCTAGCTCGCGACCCTGTTCTGGGAGCCGGTCTGGCCGGCTCTCACCGCGTCCGACCACGGCGAGCACGGCGGCAAGCTGTTCCACATCACCTATCGCGACGAAGAGGGCGGGGCGTCGCTCAACTGTGGTGACGCCTTCTCGACCTACCACGTCGCCGAGTGTCCACGTCGATTGGACGTACGACGGTTCGATCAGCTGGCGAGAGGTCCTCGAGACCTGGGGTCCATTCAAGGACGAGCGCTGATCTCCGCGGCGCCCGGCGAGTGAGTCGAGCCTGGCTGATCGGGCGCCTCCGGCTCCGGCGCCATCGCGGTCCCCGGCAACGTGGCTTGATGTCTTCGGCGTTTTCCCGTATCTAGAAAAAAAAGGAGAGCGCCATGAGAATGATCGTTGTTCTGCTCGTGTTGGTCGGCGTCGCGCCCGGATGCGATCGAATCAAGAAGAGCACGCCGTTGATCGATGCGGTGCGAGCCAAGGATTCGGCGAAGGTCGCCGCTCTGCTCAAGGAGGGAGCGAACGTCAACGCGACGGTGCGCGATGGAACCACGCCGCTGATCGCCGCCGCCGCGACCTGTCAGTGGCCCCTGATCAAGACGCTCGTCGAGAAGGGGGCCAAGGTCGACGTCTACGATGCCTCCAAGACCTCGCCGCTGATGTACGCGGTCTACCACTGCAGCAGTACGGCGAAGATTCCCCTGGCCTACACCGTGGTGCGGTACCTGATCGAGAAGGGCGCCCAGAAAGGGGACCTTCAGAAGACCGGTTTTTCGCCAGCGATGCAGGTCTGCCTCGGGGGCCGGGAGGCCTTTCACCCCGAGGCGATGAGGTACTACCTCGAGACGGGCCTGACGAGGGCCGACGCGGCGATCAAGTCGGGCACGCCGCTGCACTGCGCGGCGTCGCGCGGTCTCGTCGCCTATGCCACGCTCTTGCTGAAGCACGGCGCCAAGATCGACGCGCGCGACACGAAGGGGCAAACGGCACTGCATCTAGCGTCCGATCGCGGCCACGTTCGGCTCGTGCGATTTTTGCTGTCCAAGGGCGCTGACCCCAAGCTGACGGACAAGCAAGGACGCGCTCCCTACTACTACGCCTCCGCCCTCGACGTGCGGATCGCGCTACTCCAGCATGGGGTCGACCCGAGCTCTCCCCATCGGCTCGGGGCGAAGCCGCCCGACGCCTGCAAGGCCGCGAAGACGAAGGACGCGCAGCGGACCTGTCTGATCAAGGCGTTCGAGGCCAAACTGAGAGGCACTCCGCCGGCTCCCTCACCGTCGACGAAATAGCGCGCCAGCCAGCGCACGATGAGCCGCACGCGACGGCCGCGACGACTAGCTAGATAGCGGGGATCAAGTCAGGTTTCGGATTGGCGGTGGCCAGCGACTTCGCTCCGAGATGCAGCGTCAGAGCTTGCGCACGTGTAGGACCAGATTCCGGGCGGTGTCGCGATCGCCGATCGCGGGCTCGAGGTCGAGCGACAGACGGTACTTGGCCAGGATCGGGAATAGCGGCCGGAGGAGCTCGCCCAGGCCGACCATCCTGGCGCGCTCCTTGGCTGAGAAGTCTTGGCTTCTGC
>JAGQJP010000277.1 GCA_020430585.1 Myxococcales bacterium
ATCGTCGAGGTGCGGGTAGAACGGCGTCAGATCGGAACCGCCGCCGAACCAGTGACGCGCGCCGAGGCGAATCATCCGGAAGTTGGCGTGGACCGAAGGCACTCGCGGGTTTCGCGGATGGATGATCACGCTCAATCCTGCAGCCCAGAGACGATCGCTGGCGTTCCCGCCGAGCTTTTCGGCGAAGGCGCTGGGCAGTGCACCATAGACCTCGGAGATGTTCACCCCGGCGTTCTCGATTCGCTCGCCCTCGAAGGCGCGCGTGCGCCCGCCACCGCCGTCTTCGCCTGCGGCGTCGCGTCGGTGCCAGCGGTCGTCCCGTAGCTCGACGGAGGGATCGAGGCGTCGCATCTCGGCGGTGATCGTCTCTTGGAGCGAGGTGATTCGGGCGACGAACGCCGCCTGGATCTCGGTCAGGGAACGCGCCATCGCGGTCTCCTTTCGTCGACGTCGAGCGACGAGTAAGCCACGAGAGCGGTGGCGCGGTCAAGCGTCGGGGAGCATCGTGCGGATCAGGTCGCGGACGTGCTCCATCAGATCGCCCTGTGGTGTCGTGCTCTTTTGTAGCACCGTCGCAACCGCCCCGTTGAGGCTCGCGCGCTCGGCCTCGCTCAGATTCATCGCCGTCACCACGATCGCTGGAATGTTGCGCAGCGAGGGGGTCGAGCGCAACGCGCCGAGGAACTGGAAGCCATCCATCTCGGGCATCATCAGATCGAGGACGATCACGCTCGGCGGCTCCGCCCGGGCGCTCTCGAGCGCCTCGAGCCCGTTGGTCGCCTCGCGGGTGCGGAAGCCTTCGCGATTGAGGGTGCGCACGACGAGCTCCCGCACGGCGCTCTCGTCCTCGACGACGAGGACGTGGCGGCCGTCGAGCTGGCTGCGATAGCGTTCGAGGATCGCGATCAGCCGACCGCGGTCGACGGGCTTGACCAGGTACTCCGACGCGCCGAGGGCGAACCCCGTCGACTGGCTGTCGAGCATCGAGACGATCACGATCGGGATGTTCTCGAGCTCGGGATCGGCCTTTAGCTCGCCGAGGACCTGCCAGCCGTCCATCCCGGGCATCATCACGTCGAGGGTGATCGCGTCGGGGCGCAGCTCGCGCGCGAACGCGATCGCCTCGGCACCGTCGGCGGCGCCGATCGCCCGGAAGCCGCCGCGCTCGAGGGTGCGTCCGAGCACGTCGCGCACCTGGGGATCGTCGTCGACGACCAACACCGTGAAGGGCTTGCCGTCGACTGGGCGCATCGCGATCTCCGTCGCCTCGAGCGGCGCGAGACCGCGGCCGACGTCGTCGACGAACGGCTCCCGGGTGGGCAGCTTGGAGCGCAGCGGCAGTCGCACCGTGAAGGTCGAGCCTTCCCCTCTCGCGCTCGAGACCGTCAGCGATCCGCCGAGTAGCTCGCAGAATCGCTTCGAAATCGTCAACCCAAGCCCCGTGCCGCCGTATTTCTTCGTCGTCGACGAGTCAGCCTGCGTAAAGGCCTGGAAAATCCGATCCAGGTGTTCTTCTGGCATTCCGATCCCGCTGTCACGCACCGCGAGCTCGATCGTCGGCTCCGATCCGTCCTCGACCTCGACCACCCGCGCCGCCAGGGTGATCTCGCCGCCCTTGGTGAACTTGGAGGCGTTGCTCAAGAGGTTGAAGAGCACCTGTCGAACCTTCGTCACGTCCGAGTAGATCTCGCCGAGATCCCCATCGATCGCGGCGACGAAGCGGTTCTCGTTCTTCGCCAGCAGTGGCCGTATCGTCGAAGAGACGTCGTCGAGCAGCTGCTGGATCGGGAAGGCCTCGAGGTGCAGCTCCATCTTGCCCGCTTCGATCTTGGAGAGGTCGAGGATGTCGTTGATCAGCTGCAGCAGGTGCTTGCCCGCGGCGTGGATCTTGCGCACGTCGGGGATCACGTCATCCGGCTCGAGCTCGTGTATCTCTTCGATCAACATCTCGGAGTAGCCGATGATCGCGTTCATCGGCGTACGGAGCTCGTGGCTCATATTGGCGAGGAACGCGCTCTTGGCGTGCGTCGCTTCGATCGCCGCGTCCCGCGCTTTTTGAAGCTGGTGGGTGCGCTGCGCGACCTTCTGCTCGAGCGAGTTCTGGTACTCCCGCAGCTCGTCTTGGGCCCGTTTGCGGTGAAGGCGCGCCTCTTCGATGATCGCGGCGAGCTTGCCGACCTCGTCGTTCGAGCGGACGCGGATCGGCGTCTCCAAGTCTCCCGCACCAAACGCTGCCGCGGCGCGCTGCAATCGCTCGAGGGGGCTGACGATGGTGCGCGCCACGGCGACCATCGCGACGATCAAGAACCCAAGCAAGATCAACACGACGAGCAGCTTGCGTTCGAAGCTCTGCTGGAATTCGAGGAGCAGCGATTCCATCTGCTCGTCGACCTCGAGAATCGCGACGACCGCTCCGCTCTGGGCGATCAGCGGGACGTAGACCGAGATCCAGCGACCGTGTTGGTCTCGATACGGCTGTACGCGCACGACGCGCTTGCGGAAAAAGGCGTCCTTCATCTCGGGTCGGTAGAGGTAGGTGTGGCGATAGTAGGGGTTGACGCCGCTCATCAGGGCGAAACGCGTGCCGTTGACGTGCGTGCGGTTCGGGGCGCCCTCGATCGCGGCGCGTTTGGTCTCGTCGAGGACGAGGGTGTAGATGTCGCTCCCGAGGCCGAGACTTCGGTGTATTCGGCGCAGCGGCGTAACGAGCTTGGTGAACGGCGCGGGCTCGTCCTTTCGATGGAAGGCGTCCTTCCTACGGTAGCGCTTGACGAGCGCGTCGTGGGCGTCGGCGTCGATCTCGATGCTGACGGCGCGGGCCAACAGCTCGATCCGATCCAGTGAGCTCTCGATGATCTGTTGCTTCTCGACGATATAGGTGTGCCAGGAGAAACCGCCGAGGATCATAGCGGTGATCAGCACGCTCGTGGCCGCGACCTTACGCGAGATCTTTCCGCTGATGAGTTTCATTACAACTCACTTCGACGGGGTATCGTTTTCGGTTACGTCGAGATCGACGGAAATTGAGAAGACCTATCGTTATATCGTAGCAGCTTCGAGCTTGTTTTGGTAGAGCACCGGGAGGTCGAACCGATCGGCGACGTCGTCGATGTTGGCGATCGTCAACCGACCAAGCTGATGCAGGTACTCGACGTGAGCCCCAGCCTCGAGAAGCGCCAAGAGGATGCCGTAGCCCTTCTGCTCGCCGAACATGGTCTGCGAGAGCTCGGCGATCGTGCGCGGGGTCTCGCAGAGCGCCTCGACACGCTGAAGTCGAGCCGTGTGATGGGCGACGCACTCGTCGATCCGTCGATGTACGTCAGGCACTGGCGCTTCGTGGCCGCCCAGACCGAGGGCGAAGGTGTCGAAGCGGCGGAGACGTTCGAGGGAGCGCAGGTAGTGCTCGAGCCCGCTGAAGGGGGTGATCGACTGCGGGCTGATCGTCGGGGTGATCCGCGAGAGGAGGTGGTCGGCGGTGAGAATGACGTCGTCGACGGCGAGGCAGATCATGCCCGGGCAGTGCCCCGGAACGTGGAGCAGGCGCAGCGTCTCGTCGATTCGATCCTCGCCACGCAGGCGAATATCGGGGGCGAGCTCGCGGAAAATCGTCTTCTCGAAACGGTAGACCTTGAGGAGGCGCGCCGTCACCTCTTCGCGCACGCCCGCCTGGCGCAGGAAGATGCCGACATCGCGCGAGGCGAGCATCAAGCGTTCGACGAAGCACTCGAGCACGCGCGCGTCGAGCTCGTGGATCGCGATCGGGACGCCAGCGTCGCGGAACCGCTGGGCGTTTCCGAAGTGGTCGATGTGGGCGTGGCTGAGGACGGCGAGCTGCAATCGGTCGAGATCGATCGCCGTGCCAAAGGAGCTGTTCGCCGCGGCGACCTGCCGCTCGAGCTCGGCGTTGCCGTAGGGCGTGCCGACGTCGAAGAGGATGCCCCCGCCCTCACTTTCGATCCAGTAGAGGTTGTTGCGGTGGCCGGGAAAGGTCATCACGGGCAAAAGGACGATGCGCCGACCTCGATCGGTGCGCACCTCGGCGGGGCTCACGGGTCGTCCGCGGTTGTCGGTCTCGAATGGTGAGATCGCTGCCATCGCCTCGCAGTATACCCGCGATCGTTGGCGATCGCTATCGCGACTTGACCGGAAGCCATTTGCTCGGCGATGATCGTCGGCGATTTCCAATCGAGGGCGCCACGCCGCTCTCCGGGAGCTGATCGATGACCAACGAGCCAGAAAGCCGTGACGCGGTCGACTCTTTCCTCGATCGCGACGGCGTGCTCCTCGACGTGCGCTCACCCGCCGAATATGCGCAGGCGCACATTCCGGGAGCTCGCTCTCTCCCGCTCTTTCGCAACGACGAGCGGCACACCGTCGGTTTGACGTACAAGGAAGAGGGCCGCGAAGTGGCGATCGAGCGCGGCCTGGAGATCGTCGGCCCGCGCTTGCGCCCGCTCCTCGAACAGGCGCGGCGGATGGCCGGTCCGAGCCGCCGTGTTCGCGTCTACTGCTGGCGCGGTGGAATGCGGAGCGACGCCGTCGCCTGGCTTCTGCGTTTCGGCGGGCTCGAGGTCGAACGACTGGTCGGAGGCTACAAGGCGTTTCGTCGCTACGTCGACGAGGTCCTCAGAAGGCCGATGGCGATTTGGATCATCGGCGGGATGACGGGCAGTGGCAAGACCGATCTGCTTCACGCCCTCGCGACGCGTGGCGAGCAGATCCTCGATCTCGAAGGGCTGGCACACCACCTCGGGTCGGCTTTCGGCGGTCTGGGACAGCCGCCCCAACCGAGCTCGGAGCAGTTCGAGAACCGGATCGCCGTGGCCTGGCGAGGCTTCGATCCGACCCGGCCGCTCTTTGTCGAGGACGAGAGCCGTCGTCTGGGGCGCGTCGCGATCCCCGAGCCGCTCTGGGGCCAGATGCGGGCGGCACCGGTGCTCGAGATCAGCGTTCCGCGCGAGGCCCGATTGGCGCGCTTGCTGCGGGACTATCGCGCGCTGCCGGCCGCCGAGCTGAAGGCGGCGGTGATCTCGATTCGGAAGCGTCTCGGTGGGGCTCGTACCGCAGAGGTCCTCGCCCTGATCGACGGTCGGCGTCATCGCGAAGCGGCGGACGAGCTGCTCGGGTACTACGACAAGGCGTATCGGATGGCGATGAGCCGTCGCGACGACGACGCGTTCGTGCCGATCGAGAGCGCCGACGGGGCGATCGACGGGCTCGCGGAACGAATCGTAGCCGAATCCACGAGCCGCCAACCCGGGGAATCGTGAGCCGCTCGTCTCCCTCAGCCCAGGAGCGAGCGGGCGATCTGGGAGACCTGAATTTCGTCGGTTCCGCCGTAGATCTGCAGGACCTTGGCGTCACGGGCGAGCTGCTCGACGTGGTACTCCGCCATGTAGCCGTATCCGCCGTGGAGCTGCACCGCCTCGAGGCAGACCTCCATCGTCGCCTGTGCGCAGTAGAGCTTGGCCGCCGACGCTTCGGCGAGCGACGGGGATTTGCCCATCCCGAGCATCTCGATCGTGCGCAAGAGGATGTTCTCCACGTTCTGCCGCGCGACGGCCATCTTCGCCAACTTCAGCTGGATCAGCTGGAAGTCGCCGATTCGGCGGCCGAACTGGTGGCGAACTCGGGCGTACTCGACGCAGAGATCGAGGCAGCGCTCGATCATTCCCAGCGCCATCGCCGCGACGCCGAAGCGCTCTTGACCGAACGTCTCCTTGGCGGCGCTGCGGTTCTCGGTCAGATTCTCGAGAGACTCGCCCATCAGGCGGTCGCGGCCGACGCGCACGTCCTCGAGGAAGAGCTGTCCCGTCGGCGACGAGTGCATCCCCATCTTGCGAAAGGCGGGGCTGCGCGTGAGACCAGGGGTGTCGCCGTCGAGGATGAACGCGACCGGCAGTCGCTGCTCGAGCGGCTCGCCGCGATCGAGCTTGGCGTAGATCACCACCGTGTCGGCGTGGGGGCCATTGGTGATGAAGGTCTTCTCCCCGTTCAAGACGAACTGGTCGCCGTCGATCTTCGCCGTGGCGCGCATGCTCCCGAAGGCGTCGGACCCCGAGCCGGGCTCGGTGATCGCCCAGGCGCCGATCGTCTTCAAGCTCAGGATGTCGGGAACGAACCGCTCTTTCTGGGCCAGCGAGCCGCGGCTCATGATCGCCCCAGCCGTGAGGCCGACGCTGACGCCCATCGCCGTTACGAGCCCGGGGACGTAACGACTGAGCTCGATGATCGGCAGGATTCGCATCGCCGCCATCTGCACTGTGTCACTTCCCGTCTTCTTCTCGCCCTTCGGAAGCTCTTCGCCTGCGGCGCGTCGCTTCTCCTTGTCGATCTGTTTGCGATATTCGCCGAGCAACATCTCGGAGATGCCGAACTGCTGGTACAGCTTGCGCATGATCGGATAGGGCAGCATCTTTTCGGTGTCCAGCGCGTCGAGGTGCGGCGCGATTTCCTTCTCGCAGAACTGGCGAAACATCTTGCGCACCATACGGTGCTGCTCGCTCCATTCGAACATTCCCCGTCTCCTTTCTCTGGGTGCCACGGCTCTGGCTCGTCGAGATGAGTATAGCGCTCCGGACGCGTCGATGTCGATTTTTACTTTACGGCGTTACATTTTTCCCTGCGGGGTCCCATTCTCCCGCTGCGATCTGGAAAGCTGCTTGCGTCCGGGAGCGAATAACGCCAAAATAAAAGGCACCGTTCGGATGTGAGGGGTGAATGGCGCAGTCAGAGGCTGAAAGGGCGAAACCAGCAACGGACGAGTTGCGCGCGAAGATCGCCCGAGTCGTGGACGAAGGCGATTGGGACGCCGAGCTCGCGTATCAGCAACAACTTCTGGAAATGACAGAAGATGCGGCGGAGCAGGGGGATATCCTGCACCGCATCGGCGACCTCTTCTTCCACAAGTATGGCGATACGGCGAAAGCCGTGGAATATTACGCGGAAGCGCTGTTTCTCAAGCCCGACTGCGTGCAGCTCTTGAGGGTCACGGCCGACCTCTACATCGAGCGCGAGCAATGGACCGAGGCGATCGAGATGTGCCTGCGGCAAGCGGTCACCGAAGACGATCCCGTCGCCCGCGTCTCCCGTTTCATTCGCGCCGCCCGGATCGCCGAAGAGAAGCTCAAGGACATCGACGCCGC
>JAGQJP010000278.1 GCA_020430585.1 Myxococcales bacterium
GAAGGCGAAGAGCACGACGACGAAGGCGAAGAGCACGGCGACGAAGGCGAAGAGCGACGCGGAAGGTCACGCGGACAGCGCGGAAGCGAGAGATGACACGGTTGCACAGACCAAGCCCGTGGCGATCGTCTCCGAGGAGCTGACGGGCGAGAGTCGCTCACCGACCGCGTCGGCCGCCGAACCTCGAGCGCGGGTTGCTACGACTCCAGCGGCTAGTGAGAAGGCCGAGGCGCCGAGTGAGAAGGTCGAAGCGCCGAGTGAGAAGGTCGAGGCGCCGAGTGAGAAGGTCGAGGCGCCGAGTGAGAAGGTCGAAGCGCCGAGCACGAAGGCCAAGGTCTCGACTGAGAAGGCCAAGGAGCCGAGCGAGAGTGCCGAAGCGCCGAGGGCGAAGTCCAAAGGGTCGCGCGAGGAGTCGCAACCCGAGAATGAGACGATCTCGGAGGGGCGCGCCGACGCGTCGACGGCCGAGGGCGAATCGTCGGTCGACGCCGCGACTGGCGACGTGAGCGCAACCGCCGCGGTCGATCGCCGCAAACGCGTCGCCGTTCCTCCGTCGACGGAGGACAGTCGCGGGGTGACGGAGAGTCAGGATCAGCGATATCGCCGTACGCGCTCCCGACGGCGACCGTCGAGCGCGGAGAGCGCCGCGGTTTCTCAGAGTGAGCCGGTCCTCGCGGCGTCGGAGGCGCTCGTGACGGACCCGTCGCCAGGCCGCGAGGTCGAGTCGACGCCAAGCGGGGAGGTCGAGTCGACGCCGAGCCGCGAGGTCGAGTCGACGCCGAGCCGCGAGGTCGAGTCGACGCCGAGCCGCGAGGTCGAGTCGACGCCAGGCGGGGAGGTCGAGTCGACGCCAAGCCGGGAGGTCGAGTCGACGCCGACGGATGCATCGACGTATCGTCGGACCCGCTCGCGGCGGACCGCCGAGATCGAGCGAGAGACGCACGTGGAGGCCATCGCGCCGTCCGCCAGCACCGATCTCGTGACCCCACGGTCGGTCGAGGACCAGGTGGCGAAGCCCATGCCAACCGGCGAGTCGTCAGGCCCAGGTCGTGAGGCCGACGACGCCTCTCCTGGGGCGACGTTGAGAGAAGAGCTCGAGCGTCGGCTCGGTGGCGCGACCGACAAGAAGCGCGTCGTGTGGTCGTCCTCGTCAGCCAGCCGGGCCCAGCGCTTCGGTTCCCTCGATTCGCTGTTCAAAAAGAGCGACGCATCGAGCGACGGCGCCGAGCCGAGCGCGACGAAGCCCTCTGCGGACGAAACCTCGCCGACGGCGGAGCGTTCGACTTCGAAGACCGCGCCGACGGCGGAGCCCGAGGCGACGTCCGCCGATTCGCTGTCCGCGGTAGCGGCGTCGCCAGGCACATCGTCGGAGGACGGTGCTCTCGCGCCTGTCGGCGCCGATCGGCCCGCTCCGACGAAGGCGGGGCCGGCGGGCCGGGATCGGGTGCGGCCTCGCGTTGCGAGCGCGTCGACGTCCGAATCCTCCGCTGACGGAGCGCGGGCGCTACGCACCGAAGGGGCCTCGACGACCTCCGGTGCCGAGGCGCCCGACTCGGATGGGAACCGCAAGGAGTCTGACTCTCGTGGGCGCGAGCCGCGTCGCGAGGGAAATCGAGGTGATCGGCGGGATCACAAGCGCCGCGAGCGGCAGGGGTCGGGCGCTAACGGCGGGCCCAATGGCGAAGCCCCGCGCGTTCCCGACACGGTGCCGCCCCCGCTGGACGCCGAGCCCGCCGCTGGCGAGCTCGATCTGGAGGAGGCCGGGGGCGTCGAGCAACACCCCGATCACGAGAAGCAATCCCGTCGGTTTCGGCCCCGTTTTGCGCCGCGAGCGCGGGGCGTCGGCGAGGGGGCCGAGGCGGAGGCGATGCCGCTCTCGGTAGCGGTGATCGTCGAGCGGCGTGCCCCCGGTTTCGCCCAGACGCTCGCCTCGCTGCGTGCGCAGCGCGTCGCCGGCCACGGCGAGCCCGAGATCGTCGTGATCGACATGGGGGGCGACGACGAGGTTCGACAAGCGATCGAGCGAGCGGGAGTGCGTCGCATACCCGTTCCCCGCGGAACGTTCGCGCTCTACGCCTACGAGACGGCGATGAGCAACACCAAAGGGGAGATCGTCGTCTTCCTCGACGCGCGCTTCGAGCCGAGCGGTGATCAGTGGCTCGAGGCGCTCTTCCGTCCGCTCGCCCGCGATGGGGGCGCCGCGACGTCGAGTTGTCGCGTGGACAAGGACACCTCTCCTTCCTCCCGAGCGCGATTCGACCGCGATTCGAATCGCGGCAAGGTCGCCTTTCGAGCCGAGGGCTTCGCTGTGCGTCGCGCCGCGTGGGAGGGCGTCTCGTTCAAGACCTATTCGAGCCTTGGAGGCTGGTTGCGTCGCGTGATCGGGGACGGATACGTTCACCTCCACGAACCGTCAGCGCTGCTGCGGGATGCGGGCGCTTCGGGGCGCAGCGATTCCACTCCGAGCGCCGAGGCACGGGGTGACGCCAAGGCGGCGACGGCACAAGCGCCCGAGGCGGCAGCGAGCGACGCGAGCACGACACCGAAGCGCGAGCGAAGCCACTCGCGTCCATCTACACCTCCGCGCGAGACGAGCCCTGGCGCAGCTCCGAGCACGGGAAGCGCGAAACCACGCGCGGCGATCGCCCGCAAATCCGACTTCGTCGACGTCTGGTGGGATGCCACGAGGCGTGATTGGATCGAGATCCTCAGCGACAACGAGCCGAACAACGGGTTCCATCCCGCCGTGCGGATGCTCCTTCGCCCGGCGATCAACTTGGTCAAGCTGTTCTATCGCAAGCGTTTCGGCGAATCCAAATCCGACTATCGGTCCAAGTTTCACCGCTAGCCACCAGCGCCACCCTCGAGGATGCGGCGACGGGCTCCTGGCGTCCGAGGACTCGCGCGGCGCCGCTTCGCGTGCGACGAACGCTCCGGTGGTCAGTGCGCGGTCTCGAGGAGGGTTCGCGCAAACTGACGTGTCTCCGCCGAGACCGTCGGACCGCCTAGCATGCGCGCCAGCTCTTCGGCGCGCTCGTCGTGCGAGAGCGCGCGCACGCTCGAAATCGTCCGCCCCGCGCGCTCGCCCTTCTCGACCACGAGATGGTGGTCAGCGTAGCGCGCGATCTGGTGTAAGTGCGTAATGCAGAGCACTTGGTGGGCCTCGGCGGTCTGTCGTATCGAGCGACCGACGGCCTCCGCCGTCGTGCCCCCAATGCCCGTATCCACCTCGTCGAAGACATAGAGCAGCACGGGATCGGTCTGGCTCAAGACCTGTTTGATCGCCAACATGAAGCGCGAGAGCTCGCCTCCGGATGCGATTCGTTGCAGGGGCTGCGGCTTCTCGCCCGGGTTGGCGGAGAGGAGGAACTCGACGCCGTCGATTCCCTCGGGCGTGGGCTCGATCGGCTCGAAGGCGATCACGAAGCGTGCACGCTCCATCCCGAGGCTCTCCAAGTGGAGCTGAATCTCGTGCTCGAAGCGGCGCGCGACCGCCCGTCGGCGCTCCGAGAGCTGCTCTCCAGCGGTGATCAGCGCACGTTTCGAGCGCTCCTCGAGCGCTGTCAGCTGTTCGATTCGCGCGTCGAGATTGTCCAACAGCTCGAGCTCGGCGGCGATCGTGTCTCGGCGCTCGATCATCGACTCGACGGTCGGACCGAAACGGCGCTTGAGCCCCGAGAGCTGGGCGAGGCGGGACTCGATTTCGTCCAAGGCGCTTTCGGCGTCTTCGATCTCGTCATACCCATCGCGGAGGCGAAGTGCGAGGTCCTCGACGAAATAGCGGGCGTCGTTGAGGGTCGAGAGATCCTCTTTCAGCGCTGGATCGATCCGGACAAGAAATTCAAGTGATTTCAGTGCCTTGTCTAATCGCTCTAGCGCGGCGCCCTGGGCGCTGTAGAGCTCGGCGACCACCCGCTGTGATGCCTCGCGCATCTGACTGAGGTTGCGCAGCTTCTTGCGTTCGCGATCGAGCTCCTCCTCTTCGCCCTCGCGCAGATTCGCGGCGTCGAGCTCTTGGTGCTGGAAGCGCAGGAACTCGAGCTGGGCCAGGCGCTCGAGATTGCGTTGCTGCAGTTCGGCGAGCTCGTCGCGATGGGCACGCCAGGTCTCGAAGTGCTCTCGATAGTCCTCCACGAGCAGCTCGGCGCCGCCGAAGGCGTCCAGGCGCGAGAGGTGGCTCGCGCGATCCCGCAAGCTGAGGTGCTCGTGTTGGCTCGAGATGTCGACCAGGGACTCCGTCAGCTGTCGCAGCGTGGTCAGGGTGACGCGGCGATCGTTCACGTAGGTCTGGCTCTTCTCGTTGCGGGCGATCACACGGCGGACCAGGAGCTCGCCAGCCGAGTCACTGCCGAGGTCGAGCTCGGCGAGCTTGCTGACCAGCGGATGGTCACTGGGCACGCGAAACAGCGCTTCGACGGAGGCCTTCTCTTGCCCGTCGCGGATCAGAAGCGCTTGCCCGCGCTCTCCGAGGACGAGGTTGAGCGCGCTGATCACGATCGATTTTCCAGCGCCCGTCTCGCCCGTCAGCACGGTGAGGCCCGATGCGATGTCGATATCGAGGGCATCGATCAAGGCGAAGTGCCGAATCCGTAGCTGGTGTAACATCGTCGACTCCCGTTTGAACGCCTTTTATCAACAATAGCGTTGAAAACGTCTACTGGTCATAGCACACCGCCCCTTCTCTTGTCCAGAGTTTGGTTGGCGGCGGTTGACCTGGAAGGCCGCAAACCGTATCATGTGAAGATCGATTTGACGAAGCGTGGGCTGATGTGCAGTCCGAGGTTGAACCAAGATGATCGTTGTGATGGAGCCCGGAGCTCCCGAAAAGCAGATCGATACCGTCGTTCGGCGGATCGAGGAGCTCGGCTACCGAACGCACGTCCTGCGCGGCGTCGAGAAGACCGTGATCGCCGCGCTCGGTGACGAGCGCGAGAAGATGCGGCTCCAGGCGCTGCGCTCTCTCGAGTACGTCGAGGACGTGGTGCCGATCCTCAAGCCCCACAAACTGGCCTCTCGGACTTGGAAGAAAGAGAGCTCGCTGGTTCCCGTCGGGCCCGACGTGGCGATCGGCGGCCCCGAGTTCGTCGTCATCGCCGGGCCCTGCTCGGTCGAGAGCGAGCCGCAGATCATGGAGACGGCGACGGTCGTCAAGAGCATGGGCGCGCGCATCCTCCGTGGCGGCGCGTTCAAGCCGCGCACCTCGCCCTACGCCTTCCAGGGTCTCGAAGAAGAGGGGCTGCGCCTGTTGGCGAAAGCTCGAGAGCAGACGGGTTTGCCGATCGTCACCGAGCTCCTCAACCCCTACCACCTCGAGCAGGTCGCCGAGTACGCCGACATGATTCAGATCGGCGCGCGGAACGTGCAGAATTTCGCGCTCCTCAAAGAGGTCGGTCGCGCAAAGCTGCCCGTGCTGCTGAAGCGGGGGATGTCGACGACGATCGACGAGTTCCTGATGAGCGCCGAGTACGTCCTCTCGGAAGGAAACGCCAACGTGGTCCTCTGCGAGCGCGGCATTCGGACCTTCGAGACGGCGACGCGTAACACTCTCGACCTCGCGGCGGTCTGCGTGCTCAAGCGCCACACCCACTTGCCCGTGATCGTCGACCCCTCCCACGGCACCGGCAACTGGCAGTACGTCACGCCGATGGCGCTGGCCGCGACAGGGGCAGGAGCGGATGGCTTGATGATCGAGGTGCACCCCGATCCGACGGTCGCTTGGAGCGACGGCCCGCAGTCCCTGCGCCCGGACAAGTTCCGCGAGCTGATGCAGAAGCTGCGCCCCTTCGTCGCCGCCGCCGAGCGGACGTTGGCACCGATGGAGGGCTGATGGAGATCCGCAATCTGTACGACGCGGTGCAGAAGCGGCGCGAGCTCGAGCGCAAGAAGAGCTCGCCAGGGCTGAACGAGAACGAGGGCTTGCAGCTCACCGAGCTCTCGAGCTACGTCGAGTTCATGCTCAGCCAGCGGCGGAACGTGCAGAATCGGGTGCGGGTGAAGAAGATTCCCACTCCGATCGGCTCGGAGTACGAGATCGACGTTGCCTTCAGCGATCTCTCGGATCTCTACGAGGGCTTCGTGATCTCGAAGGCTCGCGGCGGCATCTATCTCAAGACCGACGATCTGTTGCTCGTCGGAACCCAGGCGTGGGTCACGATTCGCATCGAGTCCGAGCATCTTCGCTTTCGGTTCAACGCCAAGGTCGTCTGGTCGACGGCCAAAGCGATGGGCACGATTCCGCCAGGTCTCGGGCTGAAGTTCTCCGACTTGAAGGCGCGGGACCGCGAGATCATCGAAGCGTTCGTCGATGGTCGCGGCGATCCCCAATCTCTGAGACAGATCTCGACGCTCGTGCCGCACTGACGTCGACTCACCAGGCGGTTCCGATGGAACAGAGCACCACTATTCTGAAGACGATCGATGGATTGCGCATCTTCTGCCGCGAGCTCCTCGTCGACGCGCCGAGGGCCGAGTTGCTGATCGTCCACGGTTTCGGCGAGCACTCTGGGCGGTACGGTCACGTGATGAGTTACTTTGCCGAGCGTGGGTACTCGGCGTCGGCGATCGATGTGCGCGGTCACGGGCGTTCGGACGGACGCCGCGGTCACTGCGACCGCTTCTCGGCGTTCTACGACGACGTCGACGCGTTGGTCGATCACGTCCGCGGGCGCGCGAGCGGGGCGCCGCTCGTACTGGTCGCCCACAGCCACGGGGGCCTCGTCGGTCTGGGATACAGCGTCAATCGCGACCATCCGTTTGCGGCGCTGGTCGTCTCTGCGCCATTGTTACGGCTCAAGCTGCCCGTCCCGATCTGGAAGACCGCGGCGGCGCGCTTTCTCTCTCGGGTCGCGCCGTCTCTCGCGCTCGGAAACGAGATTCGCTCGGAAGACCTGACCCACGATCCGCAGATGGTCGCGGCTCACAAGGCCGACGATCTCTGTCTCGAGGTCGCCACCTCGCGCTGGTACACGGAGATGGTGGCGGCTCAAGGAGCGCTGGTCGATCGCGTCGCCGAGCTCGTCACACCGCTCTTGCTGATGCAGGGTTCCGCTGACAAGCTCGTCGATCCCGAGGCCACGCGACACTTTTTCGAGCTCGTCCCGGCAGAATCGAAGGAGCTCCAGTGGTACGACGGGTTCTACCACGAGATCTTCAACGAGACCGACCGGGCGCGGGTCTTGGCCGATGTCGAACGCTGGCTCGGCACACAGCTCCCTGAGACGAGGGCGGCCGAGGCGCACACGTGAGGCTGCTCTGCGCGTGGTGCCTGCTGTGCGCCGTCGCCAATCCGGCGAGTGCCTACCTTCGCTCGACGACGACCGGCGTACCGGGCAAGGGGCTCGACGTGTTCTGGGGCACGCGCTCTGTCGTGATCAAATACAACAGCGCCGGCACGAACCAGATCGACGGGACCGCCGAACTGTTCGAAGCCTATCGTCGATCGATGGCGACGTGGAACGCCGTGAGCTGCAGCGACTTCGCCTTCGTCGATGGAGGCTCGACGCCAAATTCGTTGAGCGGGCTCGATCCGCGGACGCGCGAGCCCGATCGCGAGAACCTGATCGTCTTTCGTGACGACGACTGGACGCATCAGAAGGACTTGTTGGCGCTGACGACGGTGATCTTCAGCAACACGACGGGAGAGATCGTCGACGCCGATCTCGAGCTGAACAGCTTTCGCTACAGCTTCAGTGTCAGCGACACCGACGTGTTGAACGACGTGCAGAACACCGTGACGCACGAGCTCGGGCACGTGCTGGGCCTCGACCATCCCTGCGGGAACGATCCGAGCTGCGGCGGGGACGATCTCCTCAAAGAGACGACGATGTATCAGAACGCCCCCGTCGGCGAGCTGAAGAAACGGGACCTGGCCCAGGACGACATCGACGGGCTGTGCGCGATCTACCCGCTGACCGTCGAGGTCGAGTCAGACAGCGATCTCGCCGATGCGACGATGTCCGCGACGAGCTCCAGCTGCCACGCCAGCCCCGGGGCGGCGGCGTCCCCGCTCTGGTGGCTGGTGTTCGCGTTGATCTCGAGCGCTCTCGCGCTCAGAGCGAATCTGTGGCGCGACGTCCGTGCCGCTTACCGAGCCCGATACAGACACCGCTGATCACGAGCAAGAGCACGATCGAGCGCGGAGCTCGCGAGTCCGTCGGCGGGTCGTAGCGCGTTGCGATGCAGCTCGAGGTGCCGCGGGTGGCCGAGATGAAGCCGACGTTCGAGAGGTCGCAGTTGTTCGGATTCTGGGCGATCGGATAGATCTGGCAAATCCCGTCGATGTCGTCGCTTTCGAGCGTACGCTTCTTGATCTCGCCCAATGGGGCCGAGGCGAACATCGTCGATTCGATCACCGTCGAGTGGTCGAGCCCGATCGTGTGGCCGAGCTCGTGGGTCACCGTGTTCTGTACGTCGATCTTGACGTTCTCATCGCCGACGCTGAAGCTGAAGTCGCTGTTGAGCTCGATGTCGGTGTCGGCGATCACGCCCGTGTCGGGGTTGAAGAGGATCGAGGTCAGAGCGATCACCTTCTTCTGATGCGGCCAGGCACCCTTCTCGCGCCAGATCAGGACGTTGATTCCGAGGTTGCGCGAGCTGTCGTTGTCGCCGCTCTTGGTGATGTCGGTGAGGCCGCCGTCGACCATCCTCAAATAGCTGCAGGTGACGTTGTTCCAGGTCTGGAACGATTGCCGAATCGCGGCGAAGGTGCCCTCCTTGTCCGCGAGATCGGGGGGGCCGAGCTCGTTGATGTGGTAGACGACACACTCGTTGGTCCAGTAGATCGGCTTGCCGTCGTCGGTCGTCGTCTGCAGGAAGGCCCAGAGCGGCTGCGGCAACAGCAGGAGCAGCAAGAGAAGCGTAGGTTGTCGCATGCGTTATCGCTTTGCCTTGAGATGATTGCGGATCTGCTGGAGGAACGCGTCGAATCGTCGGTCGGGACGCGGTTTCGCATGAGTGTACATCAGGCGTCCGCTCTTGTCGCGCGTCGCCAGCGTGAGGCCCGTACGCCGCGCCCGAACCCAGCGAGTGTTGGTCTTGGCGTCGCGGTAGACCTCGAATTTTCCCTGCGACATCCCGAGCACCATCCATTCGCCGCGGACGCGCTCGAGAAACAGAACGACCTCGTCGCCAACGCTCATCCGCGTCGTTCCCGCCACGCGCATCCCGTAGTGGCCGACGGTCCCGCCGAGAACGCGGACCGCGAGGGTGCGTGGGCGCTGCGTCGAGATGGTCGGTGACTTGACGAACTGCAGCGCCTCGATCTGATAGGTCGTGTAGATTCGTCTCGTCGTCGTGTGCCACGCTGCGGATTTGCTGACGACGCGGCCGTGGACGATCGCGTCGGCATCTCGTGCCAGGGTTGCATCGGAAAGCTGGAGAACGATCGTCGCCTCGGCTGGCGCCGTCGAGAAAAGCACGGCGAGGGTGAGCCATGCCGTCAGTGTGCGTCTCATCCGTCAGAACCTCCGTTCAGCCGAAATCAGTGTACCCACTAGCGATGACGCAGGTCAAACGCAATGTGGCCTGCGCCGAGCAGCTAGCGGTTTCCATCTTGGCGCGAAATCTGTAGAATCACAGCGGCGCCAACCCCACGGCGCCGAAGGGAACGCGATGAACGAGCAAGAAGTCGACGAACGGAACGATGCACCTGACCCCCACGGTGTGGCCGCAGACGAGGCGTATCCGATGGAGCTGCACATCCGCGCGACCGCGCGCCGTCGGTACCAGGTGAACGAGGCGCTCTTTCAATCGAGCGGTGACGTCGTCTTCGGCAACACCGCCGAAGTGCGCAAGTTGGCGCATGCGATCAACGATCGGCGTGCGGCAGAGGGTGGCGGCGCTGAGCCGATTCGCGCGGGTCAACTCTACGCACTCGGTCTGATCGACGAGATCATGCACTACATCGTCGCGCTCTACTGTCGACAGGTCGTACCAGACGCGATGGCGATGTGCCGCAAGCGAATCGCCACCGCTCTGGGGGCCGATGCGTCCGAGGAGCTGCTACGGACGTTTTCCGAAGAGTTTCCGCCGCGTTCAGTCTATCTCGCAGGGGACGACGTTTCGAGCTACCTCGATGGAGCCACAGGCGGGCGATCGAATCGCGAAATCGCCCTCGAAGAGCTGATGCTGCTCGGGTTGACCAACGAGAATCCAGCGAGCTCCGCCTTCGCCGAGCTCTTCGACGACGCACCGCTCCGTCAATCGACACCGTACGCCGCGGCGCTCTCGGCGGTCGATGCACACTTCGCCGCGCTGCCCCCGTTCGGCCCCGACCAGCAGACGCTGCTCGAGATGTTGCGCGCCCCCATGCGCGCGTCTCCGCACTCGTTGGCCGGCCAGCTGCGTTTCATGCGCGAGAAGTGGGGCGTCTTGATCGCGAAGTTCCTCGACCGAATGCTGCTCTCGAGCGATCTTCTCGCCGAAGAGGAGGCGCCACGCTTCGGCGGCCCGGGGCCGTCGCGGGTGCTGTCCTTCGAGAGCCTCGTGGAGGACGCCGAGCGTTTCTCGGAGGATCGCGACTGGATGCCCCGCGTCGTGTTGATCGCCAAGAGCGCCTATGTC
>JAGQJP010000279.1 GCA_020430585.1 Myxococcales bacterium
TAGCTCGGAATCCCGGGCGGTCGAGCGGGGGGACGCGTGGGCCTCACGCACATCGTAATCGGCGCTGAACTCGGCGCGCAATCGGCCCTCGTCGTCGAGCAGCCAATCCATCGCCATCTTGCGCGGAACGCGGACGACGCGCGGCCGTTCGTAGGTGCGGAAGACGATGTCCCAGATCGGGCTCGTCACGCCATGGTTGCTCTTGGGGCAGTTGAAGTGATGCGAGAAGTGGTGCTTGCGCGCCCATCGAGAGTACCAGCCCGACGGCGGGGCGACGTGCAAGCGGTAGTGCAGCACTTCGTACCCGGTATAGGTCGCGGCGAACCCGACGATGAACGCCAGCCCGGCGACCCAGCCCACGAGGAGGACGCTCACCAGTCCGAGCAGCGAGAGGACGGGCACCGCGGTTTGCAGCTTCTTGCCGGTCGGGGCGAAGTAGTCCTTCCTGGCGTGGTGCATCAGGTGTTCGCGGCTGAAGTCGTTCTTACCCTTCGCCAGATGCCCGTACCAATTGTGCATCGCGTACTCGGTGAAGCTCCAGCCGATGATGCCGATGACAAACGAGATGATCGCCGTGAGAACCATTCCATCCCCTGGTTGCGGCGTGAGCCGTATCTAGATCCTTCGACCCTTGGCCGACCGTCGCGATGCAGCCCCACGCCGGACCGACGTGAACGTCATTCGCAAAGGTGAACGTCATTCACAAACACGAGAATGGACAAAATAGACCGAGAGGTCAAGAACAAGTTTGCGACGTTCGTGCAACGATTGGGGAACTAAACCTTTTTTCGGATGTGGGGCGGCGCAGCTTCGAAGATCTGGAGCAGCTCGATCGCCTCTTCCAGCTGGTCCGACGGGGCGCCCCAGCCGAGGAGCAGGGTCTTGACCATCTCCGCCATCAGGCGATCGGTGTCCATCATCTCCGGTTCGAAGCGGGCTTGACGCTGGCGCAGCATGACCCCGTGGATCGCCGACCAGAAGAGCACCGTCCGGTGGGGAACCGAACCGTCGCGGAGAGAGCCGAGGACTTGCGCCGCCGCGATTCGTTCGCCGAGCTCTTGCAGGACGAGCACGGTGGCGTCCGAAACCTGTTTGCCGATCGGCTCGGGTAGAATCGTCCGCGGATCGACGAGCATCAGATTCATCAAATGCGTGCGCGGTGGAGAGGCGAGGTAGCGCGCGCGAAATACCGGCCCGATCACGACGATCCGGAACAGCGCTCCGACGGCGTTTGAGCGATCGGCGACGAGGGTGTTGACGATCGGCCTCGTCTCTCGGATCGCCATCCCGTACGATTCGATCACGTCCTGTACGAGAGCAGCGAAGAGCGCGTCTTTGGATTCGAAGTAGCGGTAGAGCGCTCCGACGGCCCAATCCAGCTCGCGCGCCAGGCGGTGCGTGGTCAGCGCTTCCAGCCCTTCGTCGACGAGCAGTTGCATCGCGGTATCGAGGATTTGCTGCGTCTTGAGGATTCGATTTCGCTGACGACGCGTCAGAGATCGGCTGCTATCGTCCATGCCTCGACTCTGGCTCGGTAGGGGATATTCGTCAAGCCCCTTTTCTTCTCAGAATTGAAACTTTGCCTGGAGGAAGACCTGCCCGGGTCCCGCCACGGGATGGCCGAATTTGGAGTCGCTGCCGCCTTTTCCGGCGATGTAGATCAACGCGCCGACGGCGAGCTCCATGTTGTTCCAGGGCTTGAGGGTGATCTGCGGGTAGAGGATCGTCGAGGCGTCCTCGGCGTTCATCACCGCGAAGAGGCGAAAGAGCAGCTTGTCGTTGAAGAACTTCATGTCCGCTCCGAGGACGACGTACCACTGCATGTTGCCGTGGCCGAACTCGTCGATGAAGCCGCGCAGCACCATCACTTGCATGTAGAGCCAGCTCGTGAAGGTGTAGTCGAGGCCGATCGTCATCTTCCAGAAGGGGGTCGAGGGGACGATCGTCGCCTCCGAGTCGCCGACGATCGGGAACGCGAAGACCATCCGTCGACGCTCGGGGAGGAAGAGGGCGAACTCGGCGCGGAAGCCGATGTTCCAGAGGAACGTCAGATCACCCGAGATGTCGAAGCCGAAGACCTGCATCTTCGGGAACTCGAGCTCGACATCGGTGGTGATCTCCGCGTTGCCGTCGCTGCTGGTGCCGATCGTCGCGGTGGCCCTGCGCGGCAGCGGCAGGTCGTCGCGGCCGTAGAAGTAGCTCAGCGAGAGGTCGAAGGTACCGACGGTCGAGGAGATCTTCGTCCCGACCATCGAGTTCGCCGCCGACGTCTTCGGCAGAAAGACGCGTCCGTTGGTCAGAAAGACCGCGCCCTTGGCCGCGAGCCCCTGGCGCAAGTCGTAGAAGTTGAAGACCTTTTCCTTTACGTCTCGGGGGCGGATGTTGATCAGCTTGGGGTCGTCGAAGCCGATGATCGTCCAGGGGGGAACCTGGGCGGCGCGGAAGACCGGAACCCAGACCACCTCGAGGTTGAAGTACTTCGACGGTGTGTACTTGATCTGCACGATGTTGTTGGCGATGTTCTCGCCGAACTTCAGCGGATCCTCGAGATCATCGGGGTTGATGTTGTCGGTCGGGTTGAAGATGTCGGCGGCGCCCCAGCTGACGATCTTGCGCCCGACGACGATCTCGAGGTTCTTCACGAAGAAGTCGTTGATCGAGACGTAGGCCGAGTCGATCTCGATGTGGAAGGGGTCGAGCTTCTCGCGCACCGAGAGGTCGCCGATCGTGAAGGTGTTCGAGAAGCCGCGGGCAAACAGGCGGATGTCGGCGACGCCCTTGACGTTGCCATAGGTCCCTTCGAGCTTCAGGCGCAGGACGTTCTCGTTGCGATAGAAGACGAGCCCATCGTTGTCGCCGACGATCCGCTTGTCGACGACGAAGCGCAGATCCGAGGCGACGTAGCCGTCGAAATCGAAGCGCAGCTTGGTGGCGCGCGCCGAGAGCGGCAGAGTGAGCAGCGCGAGCCAAAGGCAGAGCTTGGCGACGGTCCGCATCTTGTGACCTCCGGGTCGGTTTTGTTGTGGTAAAGCCCGAATATTACGTGGAGAATACGCGTGTCAGCGGCCGCGGATCAAGCCTTTTTTGGTGAAGAGGCTGTCGGGCAGATCGCTGTCGGTCTTGGCCGAGATGATCTTCATCACCGTCGAGTGTTTGCGATTGTGGTCCGTCATCTTCGACCAGAAGGCCATGTAGCAGTTGCCGACCTTCTTGTAGCTCTTGCGGACCCAGGTCTTGCGGTGTCGGTCCTGCTTGTCGTAGTACTCCATCCGAACGAAGCCGAAGATCGCCTTCGAAACCCAGACCTTGAGCTTTTTCCAGTCCGTCGAGCCCTTGTCCTTGGGATAGAGCTCGAGAATGTACGCCTCTGGCGTCTCACCGATCTGTTTGGCGGTGTAGCTCGGCGCATACGCCGCCGTCGAGATGTCCTCCATCGTCAGGTCCGAACCCATGAAGCCCTGGTTCTTGACGTGGGCGGCGACGCGGCGCACCTTGCGGTAGGTCGGCAGGTAGACGAACATCTGATTCGGCCCGAGGGTCAACAGCGCCTGGCCTTTTTCGGTTCCCGAGCGGAAGCGGACGATCCGCTTCTCGGTGCCCTTTTGCAGCATCGTCAAGAGCAGCGAGCGCTTCGCGTTTTTCGATTCGATGAACTCGAGCTCGATCTCCATCGTCTGGTCTTTGAAGTTGTTGATCGACTTGTCGACCTTGACGAGGATCTCTTGTGGGGTCATCGCCTGCAACGACGCGGGGACGAGCAGGGCGGCAAGGAGATAGACAATCCGTCGTTTCATCGCTCAGGACTCCTTTTTGCGGGCCAGTAGATACGGTTCGAAGAGGTGGAAGACCAGCGGGATCAACACCAGCGTCAAGAGGGCGCTCATGAACATCGTCTCCGCCGTCAGCCCGCCGAGCTTGATGATCGGTACGATCGACGCGAAGATCAGGATCGAGAAGCCCACTGTCACGGTCACCGCGTTGAAGACGATCGCCCGGCCCGTCGTCGCCATCGTCGCCGCCAGGTCGCTGGTCTGTTTGCCCAGCCGGCGCAGGCGCCAGAGGAAGTGGATCGAGTAGTCGATCCCGACGCCGAGCGTGATCGACGTGATCATCGAGCTCCCCATGTCCAGTGGGATCTTCAGCACTCCCATCAAGCCGAAGGTGAACAGCAGCGTGATCGTCGTCGGACCGATGGCGATCAGTCCCCAGACGATCGAACGGAAGAGCAGCGCGAGCACGATGAAGACCAACACGAGCGAGACCATCGCGCTGTTCATGTTGTTGCGGCGCACCGAGCGGTTCATCCCTTCGTAGAGCACGGGATACCCCGAGATACGGATCGACATCGAGCGCGCCACCGTCGGCAGCTTCGCACGAAACGGGGCAGCGGCGGCGTTGAAGTTGGCGTCGGTGATGTCCAGGAGCGTCGTGCGGATCAGCGTCTCGATCTCGTGGCTGCGCTGCGCGGGCGGAATCGCCGCCAACAGGGGCGCGGCGATCTCTTTCGACTCGTATTGGCGCCGCAACGTGCGGACGGTCTCCCAGATCGTCTCGTTCGCCGTCGTCAGGTTCTTCTTGTCGTTGCGGAACTCGGGTTTGACGACGCCGCGCAGGTAGGCGAGGGTCGCGTCGCGCTTCTTTCCCGCGTCGATCAATGCGATGATCGCCGTCGAGACGCGCTTCGCTTCGGCGGGGTTCGTCAGGTCAACCGCCGCCTCGTCGCCTGTCAGATACGCCGTCACCTTCGCCGTCGGCACGTCGAGGAAGCGCTTCGGATCGACGGCGCGGGCGCGCCGCATCGCTCGGGCCAAGTACGCCTGCGAGATCGAGATTCGGTGCGCCGCGAGCTGCAAGGAGAGCCGTTCGAGGGTCTCTTTGACGCGGTACTCGCGCACCTTCTCGGCGAGAGTTTGCGGGATCGACTCGGCGTCGACGGCGAAGAGCCGGCCAGGTGAGCGCAGCCGCGTGTAGTCGTTGATCCGGGCGATCAACCGGTTGATCCGCAGCGAGTCGAACTCGGCGAGCTTGATGTTGATCAGCGCCGCGCTCCAGGTGCGGTTGACCAGCATCTTGAGCCACGGCTCGCCGTCGATCAGGGTCAGAAGGTCTTTGGAGAGCTTCGCCTTGGACTCGGGGATCCGTGCCGAGTTGGTGAAGCCCTTGTTCAGGATCTTCACCACTTCGACGAGCGACTGAATTCCCGCGACGTTGTCCTGCACGGCGATGTAGTCGTTGAGCCGCTCGAGCTCCTTCAAGACGATCGGATCGCGCATGTCGCCCGAGACGTAGAGCTGCAGATAGATCGAGCCGCCGAACTGTTTGCCGAGGAAGCGCTCGGCGAGCCAGGGTTCGGTGTTCTTCTGATAGAGGTGCTTGGTGCTCATGTCGACGTCGATCTTCGTCGTGTAGTAGAGCGAGATCACGACGACCACCACCGTGAGCGCCGCGAGGCCGTGTTTGCGTCGGCCGATCTGCTCGAGGAGTGAGTCGCCGATGCCGCGCCGCTCGTGGGGCACCGCGGTCTGTGAGCCACCGTTCTTGGCGAGCATGTAGAGCACCGCGGGGATCGAGACCGCCGAGAAGAGCATCGAGAAGAAGATCCCGAGGCCGATCAGCAGGCCGAACTCGCGCATCGGCTGAATGTCCATGACGTAGAACGACATGAAGCCGATCATCGTCGTCACGCCAGCCACCAGTACGGGGACCGAGACTTCGTCGAAGATCAGGTGGATCATCCCGTCGCGGTCGAGGCCGGCATCATAGCCGTCATAATACTTGGTCAGGATGTGGATCGAATAGGCGCTGCCGACGGCGAGGATGATGATCGGTAGCGACGACGAGAGCAGGTTCAGCGTGAGGCCGAAGAGGTTCATCACGCCGAAGGTGCAACTGATCGAGGTGACGATGCAGGCCGTCGAGAGCACGACCCCCGCCGGACGGCGGAAGAGATAGAACATGATCAACAGGATCACCGCGCAGACGAACGGTGTAAGGCGCTGCAGGTCGCGCTGCGCGCCGTTGGCCATGTACTCGGCGAGAAATGGCGAGCCCCCGAAATAGACGCCCTTCGAGCCGACGAGCTTGATCGTCGCTGCCTTGAGCCGTTCGGCGACGCCCTTCATATCGGCGTCGCCGCGAAGGACGCAGACCAACAGCGCCGATTTGCCATCGTGCGAGACGAGGGTGCCGGCGATCATCTTGCGGGAGAGCGCTTTCTTGCGGATCTTCTCGAGGGCGCTCTTCTCTTTGGGGACGATCTCGGGGACCAACACCTTGACGGTAGCGCCGAGCTCGTTGCCCGTCAGGTCGATCGTGTTGGTCAGGCTGTTGATGTGGAAGACGCCAGGGATCCCGCTGAGCGCTTTGGTCAGGCCTTGAACGCGCGCGAGGTTGTCGTGGGTGAAGAGATCGTCGAAGGTCAGGCCGACGAGCGCGATGTTCAACCCACCGAACTCTTTGTTGATTTTCTGAAAGAGCTCGGTCTCGGGCCCTTCCGGTAGGAATTTTTCGATGTTCTCGGTGTATTTCACACCGGGAGCGAAGATCGAAAGCCCGACGATCATCACGCCTGTGGCAATGACGATCGGCAGGTGGAAGCGGATGATCCAATCCGCGACACGGCTCAGAAAACGACGTCTACTCATCCGTTCCACGCGTAGAATGGCTTCGGCCGACCCTCTAGCAGGGGAGACAGGCGTATTATACAAGGGCGTGGCCAAAATACAATCGGCAAAATCCCGGAATCCGCTGTGGAATTTCCGGCCCGTCGGTCGCTTTTTTCGTCGATTGACGTCGACGTCGATTCTCGCTAAGACGGGGAACATGGTTCGTCTCATCGTCGCCGAAAAGCCCTCGGTCGCGCGCGACATCGCGCGGGTGCTGGGCGTCAAGGAGCGCCGCGCGGGATTCCTCGCCTCGTCGAGGGATTGGGTGACCTGGTGCGTCGGCCACCTCGTCGAGCTCGTCGAGCCCCACGAGTACGCGGCGCGCTTCAAGAGTTGGCGCTTCGACGATCTGCCGATCCTCCCCGAACGCTTCAAGCTGCGACCGATCGGCCAGACCGAGGACCAGTTCAACGTGCTCAAGCGGCTGCTCACCTCCGCCGAGGTCGACGAGGTCGTCAACGCATGCGACGCTGGCCGCGAGGGCGAGCTGATCTTCCGCCAGGTCTACACCCTCGCCGCTTCGACCAAGGTGGTGCGTCGCCTCTGGATCTCGGCGCTCACCGACGAAGCGATCGGCAAAGGGTTGTCCAACCTCACGGCTGGCGAGGCCTTCGACGCCCTCGGCGACGCCGCGCGCTCACGGGCCGAGGCGGATTGGCTCGTCGGGATCAACGCGACCCGCGCCCTCACGCTCCTGGGCCGCCGTGGTGGCGGGCGAGGCGACCTGCTTTCCGTCGGCCGGGTGCAGACGCCGACTCTGGCGATGTTGGTTCGTCGCGAGGAGGAGATCGAAGCCTTCGTCCCAGAGCCCTTCTGGCAGGTCAAGGCGATCTTCGAGACCGAGGCGGGCGAGCGCTATCTCGGCGTCTACTTCAAAGGCAAGCTCGACCGCTTCGACGAGCGGGGGAAGGCCGAGACGGTTGTCGCCGCGATCGAGGGCGGCCACGGTCAGGTGGCGAAGGTCACCGAGAAGAAGCACGCCGAACCCCCGCCGTTGCTCTTCGATCTGACCGAGCTACAGAAGGTCTGCAACCGCCGCTTCGGCTTCAGCGCGCAAAAGACCCTCGACATCGCCCAGTCGCTCTACGAGACGCACAAGGTCTTGACCTATCCACGCACCGATTCGCGCTACCTCTCGAGCGATCAAAAGGGGGAGTTGCCGGGACTGATCGCGAAGCTCGCCGTCGGGCCCTATACGCCCTTCGCCAACGCGATCCTGGCGAAGGGCAAGCTGCGGCTGGGACGCGTGATCAACGACGCCGAGGTCGGCGACCACCCGGCGATCATCCCCACCGGCCTGCTGCCGGGGAGGAATCGGCTCTCGGCGGACGAGCGGTCGGTCTTCGACTGGGTGATTCGTCGGTTCCTCGCGGCCTTCATGCCCGACGCCGAGTTCGCTCGGACCCGCGTCGAGAGCGTCGTCGCCAAGCACCGCTTTCTCTCGAAGGGGCAGGTCTGTCTCGAGGCGGGCTGGCAAGCCGTCGAGCCGCCGCCATCGAAGCGCGCCGACGACGACGACCAGTCGCTGCCGCTGTTGAAGAAGGAGCAGCCTGTCGCCGTCGGCGAGGTGAAGCTCCACGAGGGGAAGACGCAACCGCCCAAACGGTACAGCGAAGCGAGCCTCCTAGGGGCGATGGAGCGCGCCGGGCGCGA
>JAGQJP010000280.1 GCA_020430585.1 Myxococcales bacterium
CAAGACCGGGGTCGACAAGCCGTGCTTCTACGAGCCGGTGCTCAACCAGACGTACGCCGACTTCGCGGCGCACTACCAGACCGCCGTGATTCCGGCGCGTCCAGGTAAACCACGCGACAAAGCCAAGGTGGAGAGCGGCGTGCGCGTCGCACAGAACTGGATCATCGCGGCGCTGCGGAACTGCCGCTTCTTCAGTGTCGCCGAGATCAACGACGCGATCGAGAGCAAGCTCGAGGCGCGACCGTCGTGCACCTGGAGCGACGCCTCCCGACCGAGATCTTGGTCAAGCTGCGCGCGGTCAAGGACTCGGAGGGACCGCTGTCTTTGCTCACCACTCCCGGCCCGATCTTCGGCCAGGGCCCCATGCCGCGTACCGTCCATCCGCTGTTCGTCTACTCGGAGATGATCCTCGGCGACGAGCGCGAACGAGAGGCCGCCAACATGCTCCTCGACCTGTACGGGCTCTGATCATGCTGACGACCGACCAGATCGGGAACGCGATCTCGCCGACCTCGGAGCGATGCTCAGCGCCTACGCAAACGACGACGAGGACCGCATCTACTCGCGTCTCGTGCTCGAAGCCGACGCCGAGGTGCAAGATGACTGCCGCGCACGACGATCCCTTCGAACGACATCGCGCAGAGCAGCTGCAGCGCCATCGCCAACTCAGCTACGAAGCGCGCCTCCGCTGGCTGGACGGCGCCAAGCGATTCTGCCAACTGGCGCTGGGCGCAGCCCGCCCGCGACGCAACACGGAACCCAGCTCCGCCACCAAGCCGGAACCCGTCCCCGCTTCGACAAGCACTGACTGAGCAAACCGCCTTTCACTAGGAGTCTTTTGATGATCATCCACGCACAGCAAGTCACATTGTCGCTCACAAGATGCCTTTCGTGAGCGACAAAGGTCGAGTAGCGGTGCCCCTCTCCCGGCTCGCCGCGCGTCACCAACCTTCGGCTCGAGGGCCAGCACCAGCCCCCCGCTGCGCCGCTGCTCGGTCAGGTCGGTGGCTCTGCGCCGCCGCTGGGCCCTGTCAGCCCCGCGTTCCGCGCCTGATTGTGTCCGCGGCAGAGCAGCCGTAGATTCGCTACGTCGTTCGCCCCTCCGAGCGCAAACGGGCGCCAATGGTCGAGCTCGAGGTAGGCTCGCTGCTCGCAGCGCCGCCCGTCCTCTGCCCGAAAGCTACACCGCAAGCCGTCGCGCTCTGCCACTCTGCGCCTCACCTCGGCGGCCACGTAGCGCGATCGCTGCCCACCCTCGCGTTTCGTCGTGCCCGCGTCGCTGGAGCCAGCCGAGTCGTTGTCCCTCGCTCTGGCACGCGTTTGACCGCGACCTACCGAGCCGTTGGCGCCTGCTTTCTCGCACGTCGACTGAGTCGTGTCCGCCTCGGCCGCCCGGATGTCCGCCTCGGTCGCCCGGATGTCCGCCTCGGTCGCCCGGATCCTGACCGCCTCATGTGTGCCGCTGGCGCCGCCCTGCCTTGCAGCACGCTTCCCTTTGCCGCGTGCCCTCGCACCGATGCCGAAGCGTTTCTTCTCGAGATGCGCCGCATACTGCGTCAATGCCGCCTCGATCACCGCCCCGAGCTCCCCGTGCAGACTGTGAGCGCTCAGCGCTCGACACTTCTCGAGCGCCCGCACAAGCTCGGCGCCCCCAGTAAGCTGAATCCGATAGCGCTCCTCCCCGAGCGGCCGAATCTCGACCACGGTCCGCGCCCCAACGTCGCGCCGACCCATTGCCAGGCTCGGAGACACCATGGACCGCAGCGGTTGCGGTTCCGGTGCTGCCGCGGCGGTTGCCGCCTCGCTCAGCGGCGTGGACTCGGCTAGCCCAGGTGTTTCCGGAACGAGTTGCCCGCCAGCTGTTTCCGGAACGAGTTGCCCGCCAGTCGGAAACGTGGTCTGTCGCTTTGCTGCAATCGCGTCTTGTTCGGAGCCCCTCTGCGCAGCCGACGCCAGCCGTCGAATCCGATCGGGCACCATCGGCAGCGGGTCGCGGTCCGCCAGCATGCGCTCGATCTCGCGCTTGCTCTTCCCACGCGCCGCCTCGAGCAGCTGCTCCCCCTGCGGCTCGTCGAGCTTCGCCGCAAGCAGCGAGAGCCCGCTCAAGTGCAGCTCGCCACGCGCCAACATCGAGGCCACCTGCGGACGCCGCCGCACGACCCGCGCCGCCCGGATGCGCTGATAGGACGCCGCCTCAGAGAGCCCCAACCGCTCGGTGCAATACGCAAAAAGCGAGCCGAAGCCCTGCCGCAGATGCCCTCCACGCCGCTCGACCTCCGCCAGGTGCAGAACCAACGCCGCCGTCAACCGATTGCAGCGCGCCACCAAGCCCTCGGTGCGCCGCATCAGCGCCTCGTCGCTCAACTGCTCCAGCCTCTTCGTCCACTCGTCGATCGCTTCCATCGCTCCCTCCCTTCGACTAGGCTTGCAACTCGTTTCTTGGCACCAATAAGAACCGACCCGCGCGCTTCCAATCGGATCGGCCCGCGGGCTGCCAATCAGCTCGACCCGCGCGCGGTGCTTATCGGTACGACCCGCGCCGCACTCGATCCTTATACCACGGCTATTTTTCGGCTCTGTGAGCTCGCCGTGACCGCGACTCTTGGCGGCATCGAAGGTCGCGACGACCATGAAGCCATCTTTGCCAGCCTTCGCAGCCATTCGCACAGCCAGAGGCACATCGTTTCCACAGAGAAAGCGTTCGAGCTGGATCTGCCCTCGAGATCCGTCAAGGAAATTCGACACAAGCGCATAGCCACAGTTATCAAACCGGAAGCGGTGGCGTAAGCCGTCAGTCGTCGGAGAGAATCTCCCGAAGTCGCTGCGCCAGAAAGGGGAGCTTGTGCTGGACGACGTCCCAAACGATCGGAATGCTGACGCCGAAGTATTGGTGGATCAGCACGTCCCGCAGGCCGGAGATTTTGCGCCACTCGACGTCGGGGTGTGCTTCGCGGACCTCGTCGGGGAGGGCCTTGGCAGCTTCGCCGATCACCTCGAGGTTGCGCACGACGGCGTCTACCGTCTTCCTGTCGGCCTGAAATGACGCGAGCGTCATGCCCGCAACGTATTCCTCGACGCGCACGATCGCATCGAGCATGTCGCTGAGATAGAGCTTAGAGTCCCGGGACATCGACGACTTGTTGGAGGATTCGGGGGCGAATCAGCGGTTTGAGAGCGTCGGCCAGCACCAGATCGACCGGGCGCCCGAAGACGTCTTCCAGCCAGAACTTGAGATCCATGTAGCGATCGAACGTCTGTTGATCGAGCTCGACGAGGAAGTCGAGATCGCTACGTTCGTTTGCGGCGCCGACTGCGAACGAGCCGAACAGGCCCAGGCGGACTACCCCCAAGCGCCGCAGCTCATCACCCCGGCTCGCCAGCGTGGCCAGAATCTCGTCACGAGTCAGCTCTGTCATTCGAAAAACCACTCCAATGTCAACAAGATAGCCCGCAACGTCGGCATCGTCAAGCCTTGCGCTCGCCATGGCTCGCCTGGCTCCGGGGGGCGGACTCTCAGGGGCAGTCTGGGCGAATGTCGACATCCCACTGTTCTCAAAGGGGAAACAAGAA
>JAGQJP010000281.1 GCA_020430585.1 Myxococcales bacterium
AGAAGCTCTCCGAGAAGCTCTCGGGCAAGGTCACCGACGCCAAGAAGAAGAAGACCAAGCAACAGATCGATGCGAACAAGCAAGAGCTCTTCGAGAGCCTGCGCGAGATCCGCTTCCACAAAAAGCAGATCGAGAAGATCGTCAGCCGCCTGAAGACCCAGGTCAAACGGATCAACAAAGCGCAAGAGGAAGTGCGGCGGTGCGAAGAGCGCGCTGGCGCGGACTCGAAGACGCTGCGTCGCCTGATCCGTGAGCTGAAGAAGGACAAGAAAGAAGAGAAGCGCGTCCTCAAGAAGCTCAACCTCTCCCTCGACGAGCTGCTCGAGATCGAGAAGATCATCAAGTACGCCGCGCGCAAGATCCGCCGCGTCGAGCTGGAAGCGAACCTCAGCGTCGACCAGATCAAGCGCACCTATCAGGCGATCTGCGAGGGCGAGAAGATGGCCGAGAAGGCCAAGAGCGAGCTCGTCGAAGCAAACCTGCGGCTGGTCGTCTCGATCGCCAAGAAATACACCAACCGTGGCTTGCAGTTCCTCGATCTGATCCAAGAGGGCAACATCGGTCTGATGAAGGCCGTCGACAAGTTCGAGTATCGCCGCGGCTACAAGTTCTCGACATACGCGACGTGGTGGATCCGCCAGGCGATCACCCGCGCGATCGCCGATCAGGCCCGAACGATTCGGATTCCCGTGCACATGATCGAGACGATCAACAAGCTGATCCGCACCTCGCGCTATCTCGTCCAGGAGCTCGGCCGCGAGCCGACGCCCGAAGAGATCGCCGAAAAGATGGAGCTGCCCCTCGACAAGGTGCGCAAGGTCCTGAAGATTGCCAAGGAACCGATCAGCCTCGAGACGCCGATCGGCGAGGAAGAGGATAGCCACCTGGGAGATTTCATCGAGGACAAGCGCGTCGTCAGCCCATCTGATGCGGTGATCAGCTTGAACCTCGCCGAGCAGACGCGAAAGGTCTTGGCGACCCTCACGCCGCGTGAAGAGAAGGTGCTGCGAATGCGCTTCGGCATCGGCGAAAAGTCCGATCACACCCTCGAAGAGGTGGGGCAAGACTTTTTCGTCACCCGCGAGCGGATCCGTCAGATCGAGGCCAAGGCGCTGCGGAAGCTGCGTCATCCGTCGCGCTGTAAGAAACTGAAAAGTTTCGTCGACAATTGAAATTTCCATGTGCCAGGGCTACCCTTTTTCCAGGAACTGTGCTATCACTCGTGCCCTAAGCTCGGAGGCGGCGCCCCAGGCGCTTCCGATGGGCCTATAGCTCAGTGGTAGAGCCGCCGGCTCATAACCGGCTGGTCCCTGGTTCGAACCCAGGTGGGCCCACGATGATGAGGATGAAAAAGACGCAATATCCGGTGAGGGGTGCACGACGAACGAATGTTTCGATTGCGCGCCACACCACGACGAACATATGAC
This sequence comes from Myxococcales bacterium, assembly GCA_020430585.1. GTDB lineage: Bacteria > Myxococcota_A > UBA9042 > JAGQJP01 > JAGQJP01 > JAGQJP01. The sequence goes on from JAGQJP010000281.1 coordinate 1,428, forward strand.
CCGAACGAGAGAGCGCTTCCCAAAAAGGAGCGCTTTCTTCGTTTCAGGGCTACGACGTAGCGGGCCGGAAAAGGGAGACGAATGAAAGAGGTGATTCTAGCACTGCGGAGGCTCCAAGAGATCGACGACCAGGTACGCAGCTTCGAGGAGGAGTACCAAGAGATCCTCGAACGTCTCGAGCGCTATCGCACCGTTCGCGACCGGATGGGCGATGATCTCGAGGCGAAGAAGCAGGATCTCAGCGAAGCGGAGCGGCTGATCCGCGATCAGGAAGAGGAGCTCAAAGTCGCCAAGGAACGCGAATCGAAGGCCAAGTCGAAGCTCTCGACGGCGATGAAGACCAAGCAGTACATCGCCGCTCAGCGCGAGCTCGAGCAGATCAAGCGCGTCAACACGACCCGCGAGGAAGAGCTGATCCAGCTGCTCGAACAGATCGAGATCAACAAGAAGACGATCAAAGAGCTCGACGAGAAGTTCCAGACGCTCAAAGAGGAGATCGGGCGGGAAGAAGAGAGCTACACCCAGCGGCTCGGTGAGCTCAAAGAGAAGATCGGCTCGGTCGAGCACGACCGGCAAGACTGCACGAAGAGACTGCCGCGTGAGATCGTCGGGCGATACAACCGGATCAAGCGCGCCCGCGCCGGTGTGGCGATGGTGCCCGTGCGCAACGAGCGCTGCACGGGCTGTAACATGATGATCCAGCCTCAGCTCTACAATCACATCATGCGGATGGAGACCCTCGAGAGCTGCCCCCAATGCAGCCGCTTCCTGTTTACCCCCGAAGAGCTGATCATCACGGGCGAGGTCGCCGAAGCGTCCTGAGCGCCCTGTTTGCAGACAATCGAAGTGGCTAGCCCTGGTGAGCCGTAAGCCGAGTTCTGTACCGCCGAACGGTCACCCGCGCGGCGATGGCGATCATTCCTCTAGGCCGCCGATTGCTCGACGGCTCGAGCGACCTTACCCGGAAGCCAGCGGGCCACTGGTTCTGCCTTGCGGCAGGGCTTCCCTATTTGGTCTTGCACCGGATGGGGTTTACCGCAGACGCTCGTCACCGAGCGCCGCCGTGGGCTCTTACCCCACGCTTTCACCCTTACGTCGAGCCGCCCGACCGACTGCGCGAGGCGCAGCCGTTGCCGTGCGACGGATCGCGGTTTGCTTTCTGTGGCACTATCCTTCGGGTTACCCCGACTGGACGTTATCCAGCATCCCGCCCTGTGGTGCTCGGACTTTCCTCCCGCGTCTCGCGACGCCAGCGATCACCTGTCTCACCAGGACTAGCCGGCGTCGGTTCTACCAGAAAACCGCGACGAGCGCCAATCCCAAATGGGTCGTCCCGCTTTTGGGTTGCATCCTCGCCGCGAGTTTGGATAGAGTGTCCGTCTTGGACGACCGCCAGTGAGGAAACGATGCCCGAGGCCGTCAAAACGCGAGGCGCCACGCGAGCCAATCGGATCGCTGTCGCTCTGATCCTCGTCGCCAGCGTCGCCCTTGTCGCCGTCGTCTGCCCCGCCTGCAGCCGCAGCTCGACACGTCAAAGCGATCTCCGCGATGGCGCCGATAGCGACACCCACGCCCCCACCGACGTCGCCGAGATCAACGAGCCCGATCTCGTGCTCCCCGAGGACATGGCCGATGACGCGAGCGACGTCCCCGACGAAGGCGACGTCCCCGACGATGTCGTGCGCGTCGATCCCTCGGCGATTCCGATC
>JAGQJP010000282.1 GCA_020430585.1 Myxococcales bacterium
AAGTTCTCCGAGACCGAGCACTCCTTCACCCGTCTGTTGACGACGATCGTCGCCTCGACCTATCGCGTGAAGATGCTCGCGCGCGAGGTCGAAGAGCGCGTCGTCGAAATCTCGAACATCCGCACGATCGCACGCCTGGTCAAAGGGCTGCGCGACGAGACCCTCTCGCTCTCCGAAGCGGTTCACGAGCTGTTTCTCTCGCTCTCGCTAGAGGCGGTGGCGCTCTTGTTGCCCGACAGCGAGAACGGCGGCGTCGTGTTGCAGCGCGGCGTCACCTTCGCGAGCTACGACGAGTTTCTCGACGAGATCGAGCGCGACGACCGCGAACAGTGGAGGTTCGTCACGCTCACCGACCTCTCCGAGAGCGAGCGTGGGGTTGTCGCCTGTCGGTTGACCGCTGGCAATCCCACGCTGCACGCGATTCAGCGACGCGTCGTCGACTTCTTCTTCGTTCAGATCGGCCTGATCTATAGCGAGCGCCGCTTTCAGCAGGAGTCGATCACCGATCCCCTCACGGCGCTCTTCAACCGCCGCTATATCATGCGCGTCCTCAACGACCGCGCGACCCTGGTGCGCCTCGATCAGACCTACGTCCTCTCCGTCGTGATGATCGATATCGATCGCTTCAAGTGGATCAACGACGCCTATGGCCATCAAGTGGGCGATGAGGTGTTGCGCGCCGTGGCGACCCATCTGCGCGAGTCCTGTCGCGACAGCGACGTCGTCGGCCGGTACGGCGGCGAGGAGTTCATCATCTTGATGAACGCCCACCTGAGGGGCGCGGTGATCGCCGCTGAAAAGATGCGCCAGAGCCTGCAGCCGATCGTCATCTCGCCGATCGATCATCCCCTCGAGGTGACGATGTCCTTCGGCGTGGCGACCCTCGACGGGACGAGCGCCCGGGACATTCGGGACGTGATCGCCAGCGCCGACGCGAACCTCTATGTCGCCAAGAACGCTGGGCGCAATCGGGTCATCCCCTCGCTTTTCGACGGCGGAGAGCCCGAACCGATCCACTGAGCACCGATGAGCGCGTTCACAGGACGCGCAGGTCGAAGACGAACGAGCGTCCGTCGATGCTCAACTCGACGGTCTGCTGTCCTGGCTTGAGACCGCGTACCCAAAAGCGATTTCCCGCCGACCAGATGTCGCGCTCGACGGTCACCACCTCGGCGCTCGACGGCGCGATGTTCACCGCGTTGACGGCGACCAGCTCGACGTCTGTCGGGTCGAAGGGCGTGACGACCAGGCTCAGCTGCTCGCTCGTCCCGAGGACGACGTTCTGCCCTGGGACGAGATCGACGCGGTCGGCGCTGGTCTCGCGATAGACCGAGACGCCGATGCGCACGGTCGGAGCAACGCGGAGGAAGACCCAATCGACGATCGCTCCATCGGCCGCGACCACCCGCAGTTCGGCGATCCCCTCGCGAACACCGCGGCAGGCGATCCGGATCTCGTCGGAGAGACGATAGCGTGCCTGGCAGCTCGCGATCGACGGATCGTCCACGGCGACCGCCAACGGCGACGGCAATCGCGCGCCGCCACGGGAACGGATTCGGATCTCGGCGAGCTGATTCATCGCGATCGGGTGCTCGAGGCCGAGACTGCGCTCACCCGTGAGGGGAAACGAGAACGAGAGCGCCCCGATCTCGCCCAGCGTCGCTTCGTCGGTCGCGGGGACGCAGCTCGCAGCGGAGAGGAGAAAAACGGCGATCAGCGCGAACACGGCGCGTCGCCGTTGGCTGTTGGTTGCGATTTTACGTCGTGGGCGCATGGTTCACCTCGTCGAAGTCAGCGCTTGGCGCCACCTGTTGGCGATACCTGCAGCAAACTTCGTTCCAGAACGAGGTGTTTCGTGGAACATCGCGAAATCGCGCGCAAATCTTCTCACGCCTGGCCGGCGGAGGGCGCATCGGGAGGTGTCGTTTGGATGAGCGGACCGCCACAACGGAGTAGCCTTACTCCGCTTCGACCTGCGGCTCTTCGGCGAGAGAGGCGAGGGAGAATCCAGCATCAAAGAAGGGCTCGAGGTCGCGATGGGGAGGCAGAGTGGGCCATTGGCAGCGCAGCACACCAACGCCGCGCCTCGCCGCTCGATCGATCGCCGTGCGAAGCCAGAGCCGCTGCTCGTCGCCCTCGCTCGGGTAGTCGTCCAATTCGAGGGTCTCGATCGGCCCTTCGATCGCGGAGCGCGCGCTGGGGGTGGCGAGCTGCGCCACGAGCTGGGCGACGACTCGGATCGGTGGGTCGGTCTCGTCGTCCGCCATTTTTAGTTTCACCGTTGCTCCTTTTCGACCGTCGAGCCCTTGTGATCGATCGAATCGCCCCTATGTTGTCACCCAGCTCGGGTCATGATCAAGCGAGGAGAGCACACGATGGGATCGCTGAACAATCTTCACTCTTTCACCGCATCGGTCGCCCGCGGAGGGCGCGGCTACATCGTCTTTCGCGGAGCGCGGCGCCAGCCGGAGCAGGATCTCGAGCTCTACGAGTTCGAGAGCTGCCCGTTCTGCCGAAAGGTCCGCGACGTGATGAGCGAGCTGGATCTCTGCTACATCAGCCATCCCTGTCCGCGCGGCTCGGCGAATCGCAAGAAGGTGGTCGCGTTGGGCGGCCGCAGCATGTATCCCTTTCTCGTCGACCCGAACACGGGGCGCCAGATGTACGAGTCCGAGGAGATCATCACCTATCTCTGCGAGACGTACGGCAACGGACGCTCGATCGTCGCGCGGGCCCTCTCGGTCGTGAACACGTCAAGCGCCGCTCTCGCCTCGGTCGTGCGCCCACGGGGCGGCCACGTGCGCGGAGAGGCCGAGGGCAGTCGCGAGCAACCCGCGCAGCGGCTCGAGCTCTACAACTTCGAAGCGTCACCTTACTGTCGCAAGGTGCGCGAGGCGCTCTGCGAGCTAAACCTCGACTACAAGGTGCACAACGTCGCCAAGCGCAGCGCGAGGCGGCCTCACCTGGTGGCGCGCGGTGGCAAGATGATGGTGCCCTACCTGATCGACCCGAATCACGGGGTCGAGATGTACGAGTCCGACGAGATCATCGCGTACCTCCAGCGAACGTACGGATCCGAGGGGCATTGATGGCAGGGCGTGCAGCGCGTGGGAGCCACGCGGGTGGAGTCGGAGCAAGGCCGCGTGTGGCGTCGCCGCGAGAGCGCGCCGTGTCTCCGCGCCGCTCTAGTTGACGTCGACCCCGTGAATCCGAAAGTAGGTCGTGAGCTTTTCGCGGTAGTCCTTCTCGCTCTCGACGGAGGCTTGCTGTGTCGCGCGGTAGTGGCGCAGCTTGTCGTGGAAGTTGTTGTCCGAGAGGTCGCGGCTGAGGTTTCGCAGGGCGAGATAGAGCCGCGTGTGGGCTTGCAGAATCTGCTTGTGCAGCCCACGGATCGTCTCGGTATGCGTCGGAATCTGCTGCAGCGCTCCGAGATAGCGTTCGAATGATGGAATCAAGCGCTGATCGAGGAAGGCCTTGACGGCTGGCGCTCCCTTGCTGAACTCGGCGTTGATCTGACCCATCAGCGCGTTGACCTGGTTCAAGAGCAGGTTCGACCGCTCGAGACGCCCCGCGTAGACCTCCACGGCTTGGCGCTCGCGTTCCTGCTCACGCCGTAAGCTTTCGAGATCCAACCCATTACGCCGATTGCGTTGGACACCTGGGCGCGTGGTCCTGGTCGTGGCGCATCCCGCCATGATGAGCACCGCGCAGATCCACGCGATCATGCAGCCGAACGATCTCCGTTGCATGGCTTGCCTCGTCATACGTCTGATACCCGTGGTCGATGTCTCATTATAGGCTGACTGCGCCGAGTTCGTAAATGGGGCAAATCGATTGTGACGCAGTTTTCATCACTTGAGGGGCGAGATGAAGGGGCCGCGATGCGCGGCCCCGATGTCGTATTGCAGGGAGTACGGTGAGAACCGACGTAAAATCGGTCCGTTCGCAGATTGCAGCGCGAGCGCTCGGCTCGCAGTCCCCTGGCAAAGGGACGGGAGGTGGGACGGGATCGCAATCCCGCTGGGTTTGGTTCACCTTCGTGCAATTGTCGAGCCAGGTTATCGAGGATCGCCGTCCACCGCGGGCACGTGATCTCGTTCGGCCGGGGCACCCTTCGTGAATCCGACCAGTTAGACGTATTTGTTCGGGATCCGCTGTCGCGACGCCGCGTACTGTGCGGATCGGCACATGGGCGCTTTTGGCGCACCTCGCGATGGAGGTGTTGATTTTCTAACGCTGGACAACTAGCATCATGCCAGGAGTCGAGATGAGCTTTGACACGCTTCGCACGATTACGCTAGAGCTGGCCGACGCGGTCGACGCGTTGCGTTTCGCCGCGCCCGTCGCTACCGTCTACAATCCACTACGCTACGCCGCGGCGCGCCACTTCGAGTACCTCGAGC
>JAGQJP010000283.1 GCA_020430585.1 Myxococcales bacterium
CTGCGGGTCAACAACCTCGGTCGACGCGAGCGCAACATCATCGACAAGGCGGCGGTCTTCGGCACGACCTTCTGGTTCGGCGGGCTGCTCTCGCTGATGCGCCTCGATCGCGAGGAGTCGGACGGCAAGGTCTGGGACGAGGATCGCAAGAAGCTGCGCCTCAACCAGGTGATGATGACGCTGCAATCGGACGACATCGTCCACTTCAACCCCCACACCTCGGTGAAGAACGAGATCGAGTTCGCCTTCGTCCAGGCCCTCGAGCAGCAGCACCTGTTGCATCAGCTCGATCCGGATCTGCGGGCGAAGTACCACCGAATGGCGGCGCAGTGGCTCGAGCGGCACCAAGAGCAGTTCATGGGCACGATCTACGACGTGCTGGCGCATCACCACGAACAGGGCGGAAACCGCAAGAAGGCGGGATACTACTACTTCAAGGCGGCCGAGCGCCTACAGTTCCGCTATCACAACGAGAAAGCGCTGCAGGCCTACCGCCACGCGATGGAGCTCCTCGAGGAGGACGACGCCGAGCTGGTCTGCGAGCTGCTGAACGCGTTGGGCAACGTCTGTCTGATGATCGGCGACGTCGACAAGGCCCTCGAGAGCTTCGAGGAGATCAAATACTACGCCTCGATCATCCAGGATCGCGGCTGGGCCGGAAAGGCCTTCCTCGGTCTCGGTCAGGCTCACCGGAGCAAAGGCGACTACGAGGACGCGATCGTCTTGTTGGATCGCGCCTTTCTGCTCTTCCAGGAGGCGAATGATACCAAAGGGCTCGCCGACGCGATGGACGACATCGGCCGGGTACACTGGCTCAAGGGCGACTACGGCTCGTACAAAGAGGCGCTCGGCTTCTACCTCAAATCGCTGAGCCTGCGCCGTAAAATCAAGGACCACGGGGCGATCGCCCTGTCGCTGGTCAACATCGGCAACATCCACCTCTCCCGGGGGTACGTCAAAGAGGCCGAGGAGTGCTACCTCGAGTCCCTCGAGATCCGCAAGAGGCTGAGCGATCTGCGGGCGATCGCCGTCTCGCTCAACGGACTCGGCTCGGTCTACTTCGAGGCGGGGCGTAACGAGCGGGCGATCGAAGTCTGGGACGAGGCGCTGAAGATCGTCGAGGAGATCGGCGATCGGGCGATGTACGCCGTGGTGCTGAACAACCTCTCCCAGGGTTACATCAAGGTCGACAACCTCGGGCAGGCCGTGGCGTATCTCAATGAAGCGCTCGAGCTCGCCGAGGAGATCCACGACCGCCGCACCCTCGCCGACGTTCATCGCAACCTCGCCCTCGTCTTCGTGCGGATGGACGAGACCGAGAAGGCGCGGGTCTCCTGCGAGAAGTCGTTGGCGATCGCCGAAGAGATCAAGAGCAACCTGGCGATCGGTCAGGCCCTCAAGGCGCTCGCCGAGATCCACGCGTTGACGCTCTATGCCTCCAACGACGAGGGCGAAGCGGACAAGACCGCCTCGGAGTGCTTCCAGAAGGCGATGAACTACCTCGAAGAGATGGGCGACGAGCTCGAGTACGCCAAGGTGCTCAAGAGCTACGGCCAGTTCCTGATCGAGCGCGGGGTCTCGAACAAGGGGCGCAAGCTCTTGAGCAAGTCCGAGACGATCCTCTCGCGCCTCAACCCCAATCGAGCCGCTTGAGCGATGACCTTGCGCCAGAAAGCGGTCGTCGGTTTCCTCAACGAGTTCGCCATCGCGCTGCAGCTACACGACGCCAACCCGTTCAAGATCCGCGCCTTCGAAAACGCAGCCCGGGCGATCGAGAGCTGCCAGGCGAGCGTGCCCGCGCTGATCGCCGAGGGGCGGCTCGGCGAGATCGACGGGGTCGGCGAGGCGATTCGGGGATTGATCATGGAGCTCGCCGAGAGCGGGCGTTGTCGCGAGCTCGACGCGCTGCGCGCCGAGATTCCCCCTGGGCTCTTCGAGCTGCTCCAGATCCGCGGGCTCGGGGGGAAGAAGGTGCGGCGTCTCTGGAGCGAGCTTCAGGTCGTCGACGAGTCCTCCCTCGAGGCGGCCTGCCTCGCGGGGCGGGTGCAGGCGCTCAAAGGCTTCGGCGCCAAGACCGAGGCGAATATCCTCGAGGGGATCGAAAAGCGCAAGGCCTACCGCGGGCGCTATCTCGGGTGGGTGGCGAGTCATCGCGCCGAGGCGCTGCTCGTCGCCTTGCGGCGATTGCCCGGGATCGAGCGGGTCGAGATCGCGGGCAGCCTGCGGCGGCGGGCCGAGGTGGTCAAAGACATCGACCTGGTGGCGATCGGCACGGGTGGCGGCGAGTTGGCGGCGGCGATCGGCGCGCTCGAGGGGGTCGTCGGGGTCGAGATGGCGGGCGAGACGAAGATCGTCTTCCGCCTCGAGATGGGGATCGCCGTCGATCTGCGGCTCGTCGAGGCGGCGCAGTTTCCCTTCGCCTGGCTGCACACCACGGGGAGCCGCGAGCACAACGTCGAGCTGCGCGGGCGCGCCAAGGATCGCGGGCTGAAGCTGAACGAGTACGGCCTCTTCGACGCCGCCGAGCGCTCTTGCGTTTGTGACGACGAGGCGGCGGTCTATCGCGCTCTCGGGTTGGCCTACATCGAGCCCGAACGGCGCGAAGGGCTCGGCGAATGCGACGTGGCGGCCGAGGGCGAACCGCCGCGGCTGGTCGAGCGCGGCGATCTCCGGGGCGTGGTGCATCTGCACACGACGGCCTCCGATGGCGCGAATTCCCTGCGCGAGATGGTCGATGCCGCCGTCGCCGCCGGCTACCGCTACATCGGCGTGACGGATCACTCCGTCGCTGCCTCTTACGCCCGGGGGCTGAGCGTCGAGGCGATCGACGAGCAGCACGGGGCGATCGACGCGCTACAGGCCGAGCGTCCGACGATTCGAATCCTCAAGGGGATCGAAGCGGACATCCTGCAGGATGGCTCTCTCGACTACGACGAGTCGGTCTGGCGCCGCTTCGACTTCGTGATCGCCTCGATCCACTCGCGCTTTCGGATGAGCGGCGAAGCGATCACGGAGCGCGTGCTCAGCGCCCTCGAGAACCCCCACGTCTCGATTCTCGGCCACCCGTCGGGCCGCCTGCTCCTCAAACGCGAAGCCTACGAGCTCGACTTCGAGCGCGTCCTCACCCGCTGCGCCGCCCTCGGCGTGGCGGTCGAGATCAACGGCAACCCGCGCCGCCTCGATCTCGACTGGCGGCTCCACCGCCGCGCCCTCGAGCTCGGGGTGACCTTGGCGATCACGCCCGACGCCCACTCCGTCGGCGAGCTCGACTACGTCCGATGCTCGCTCGGCACCGCCCGCAAAGGTGGCGTCCAGGCCGCCCAGGTCCTCAAC
>JAGQJP010000022.1 GCA_020430585.1 Myxococcales bacterium
CTGGCGGTGTGCTCATCGTGGGTATCTCCTCGTTCAACGCTGGCATTGTACCCTTCGCTCCCGCGCCTGCCAAGCCGGCGTCGCCGCAAATCCCGCCGCTCGTCCGAGATGCGATTGATCCTCGCCGCTTACCTCGGGTACAATGTGCCGTGTTTTGCAAGGAGTTGGACGATGTCACGGGCACTCGGTTTGGGATTTTTGTCGGCGCTGCTCTCGCTCTACATCTGCACGGCTTGCGGTGGCTCGTCCAACAGCTTCGACGCGTCGTCGACCCTCAAGGATACGGCGTATGCCGACGTTCCGGACGCTGGCGAGCCTGATTTCGAAGCCCCCGACGGCGTCGAGCCAGAGGATATGCCCCAAGACCTCGGGAATGATGCGGTCGTCGTCGAGGACGAGGTCCTGCCGCCGGACACCAACACGGGCGAAGACACGTCGACCCCGACCTGCCCGCAGAAGACGTGGCCCGAGGTCTCCTTCACCTTCAGCGCTGACGGGGTCATCACGACCGCTCCCGCTGTGACACCGAAGGGCTACGTCGTCTTCGGAACGCGCAACGGTACGGTGTATGCCGTCGATTGCCGTGGCAAGAAGGTTTGGAGCTGGCATTTCACCTGCACCGACGCCAACTGCCCCAACGAGTATGTCGGATCCGTGGTCGTCACCGCGAGCGGCACGTTGATCGTCACCGACGACGAGAAGGCGCCGAACTTCGTCTTCTTCCTGAGCGAAGACGGCGTCGAGCTGAAGACGTACGAGAGCGACTCGCCCAACGGCCTGATCGAAAACGGCGGGCTCCTGACGAGCGATGGTACCTTCGTGGTCGCGACCAACGGTGGAATCGACGTCGACTCGCCCGTTGGCGAGCTCTGGGCGCTCGATTCGAACGGCACGCTGCTCGCCGGATTCCCGATGCTGGGACTCCCTGCCGGAACGTCGTCCCCCGCGACGCTGCACAACATCATCTACCTGCCGAGCATCGCAGGCGGCACCTCGCGGACGATCTCTCTGGTCGCCGTCAATCTGCTCGGCCAGGAGCTGTTCCGCCAGAGCGTCGTAGCCGAGAACCGCAACACGGCCTTTTCCGGCGTTGCAATCGACGGCGCCGGGTATCTCGTGGTGGCTCAGAACATCGGCTTTTCCGACGACGGGTTGACGGCTCCCTACACCTTCTTGCACCGATTTTCGCCGTTCACCGGAACCGAGGTCTTCAATCGACAGGTCTCGGTCGACTCGAGTGTCGTCGGCTCGCCCGTCATCCGCAAGGGCACCAACGGCTCGGACGCAATTCTCGCCTTCGAAAATGGACGGCTCGCGGTCTACGACGTGACCAAGGCGACGGGCAATCCGTTGGTGTTCCAGACCACCGTGCCCGGCTTCGTCCAGAGCGCTCCGCTCGTCGGCGCCGACGGCCGGATCTACTTCGCCGTCGACGACACGGTCCATGTCTTCGACAGTGACGGAAATCCGATCGCCGAGACCTACGTGGCCACGGAACGAGTCGTGTCCGCGTTGACGATGGACTCCAACGGTGTTCTCTACTTCGGTACCTTCGATGGAAAGCTGCATGCGGTCGGGACGACGTCGGGGGCGCTCGACGACACGGCGCCCTGGCCGAAGATGCATCGTGGACTTCGGAATACCGCGAACTTCGGTGGTACGTTGGCGCAATGCGCTCCCAACATCCCGCTCGACCCCTTCTCGGTCGATGTCACGTCCCCTGCGGCCAGTGTCTCTGGGAGCGCGACGGTGACGGCCGTCACCGCGGAGGCGAGCTGCACACGGATCGATTTCTCGACCAACGCGGGGACCCTCTCGCTCTGCTACGTGCTGACGGGGGGGAACTCGATCCCGCTGGCCGTCACCGACAGCGTCACGCTCCGCTACGACAGCGGCACCGTGAATCAGACCGAGCAGCGACGCCTGGTCATCTGGCGCGCCGACGGCGAGCTGCTGTTCAGCTACTTCGACGGCCTCCCCGAGTTTGCGGCGAACACCGAATGCGGTGGGGTCGAGCCGTGTCCCGTCGCGCTCTGGGGCTCGGGTGCCTGCACGCCGAAGTCGACCAACTGCGGCCGCGTCGTCTACCCCAGCGTGCGCCTCGAGCTTCGGCGAGCGGCGCCGTCGAAGTGCACCGAGCGACACGCCGCCGATCGAGGGACGTCACAGATCGTCAAGAATACGCCGAATTGTCCAATCTACGACGGGATCGTCTTCGTCCCCGACGCGACGAAGTATCTCGAGCGAACCTGCACCAATGATCCCCTCGCGAGTGACCGAATCTCCGTCTCGTTCTTGCGCACAGGGCCATAATCCCCTTTGACTTCGGCCAGCCGACGCGGTACCCTCGGTTTCATACGAACGCTATACGCATGGACAAGATTTCGAGGAGGCATCGCATGAAGAGGCCCGCTCTTGGCTCTCTTGGGTTGTTCGCGCTCACTGCCGCGTTGATCGTGACGACGGGCTGCGGTACGAAGAAGAAGACCGGCCGGCTCGCGTGCCAAGTCGACACGACGTGCCCGAGCGGTTCTCTCTGCGTCGATAACAACTGTGTGACGACCCAGACCTGTAGCCAGACATCGGACTGCTCGGGTGGTGGGAAGTGCATCAATAGTATCTGCTGGAACGTAACCTGCTCGGATGCGAACCCCTGTGCGCAAGGGCAGTGCATGGAAGGCGTCTGCGTTACGCGTGCCGGGGAAGTCGACGCCTCGAACGACGGAACCAGTAGCGAGGACGCGACCAGCAGCGATCAGAAGACCGGAGGCGAGACGGCCTGCTCCTCGAGCGCCGATTGCACCAACGCGTTCAGCGATCTCGGCGTCTGTGAACAGGCGCTCTGCCAAGACGGGATCTGCGTTCGTCGACCGAAGCTCGCCGGGACCAGCTGCGACGACGGCAAGTTCTGCACAGAAGGCGACGAGTGCAACGAAAAGGGCGAGTGTGTCGGGCAGCAGAAGGACTGCTCCGCCTCGGGAGACCAGTGCAACGCGGGCGTCTGCGACGAGACGACGAAATCCTGCACGACCGTCCCGAAACCCGACACGACGCCCTGCGATGATGGCTCGTACTGCACGATCAATGACAGGTGTGATGGGCAGGGGCAGTGTGGAGGCGATCCGCGTGACTGTTCCGCGTCGGGCGATCAATGCAATAGCGGCGTCTGCGACGAAGACAGCAAGTCTTGCGTGAAGACACCGAAATCCGACACCACGCCCTGCGATGACGGCAAGTTCTGTACCACCAATGACACCTGTGACGGCCAGGGCCAATGTCTGGGCGGGCCGATTCGCAATTGCGCGGGGCTGGGGAATGCCTGTAACGAGGGCTACTGCGATCTGGACAAGGATAGCTGCCAGACGCGCCCCCTCGCCAAAGGAAAGCCCTGCGAGGACGGCAAGTACTGTACGATCAACGACACCTGCGATGGCGCGGGCACCTGCGTCGCAGGCGAGCCGCGAAACTGCGCTACGACGAACTCCTGTATCGCGGGCGTCTGTGACGAGGCGACCAAGCAGTGCGGGATACCGAAACCCTTCGGGACGCCGTGCAAATTGCCGGACACCGAGTTTGCGATGTGCGGTCTGTTCACCGATTGCCGGCCCTGGACGTCGGTCGAGTACCAGTTCCCGGCGACGGGAGAGGTTCAGCTCATCGATTGGGCTCGATTCTGCTTCTCGCCGGAC
>JAGQJP010000284.1 GCA_020430585.1 Myxococcales bacterium
AGTCGAACTCGTCGTAGGGGCTGCTGTCCGTCATCGCGTAGTCGAAGCAGATCGCCTCGCCCGCGGCGATATCTCGCAGCGCGACCAGCGTAACCTGCCCACGCACGCCCGCGTTCGGTTCACACGAGTGGTTGACATAGTCGGCGGGCTCGAGATCCTCGTGGGGAACCAGGTAGAGCCCCTCCTCGATCTGCAGGCTGTGGGTCTGGAGCGCCGTCGGCAGGTGTTGGAACTCCGCCTCCGCGGTGACGCGACCGCCCCAGACGACGAGGACCTCGTCGACGGCGATCGACTGTGTCGCGACGATCCCATAGCCCCCCATCTCGACCGACGAGACGACGCCGAGACGCGGGTTCATGTGGTGAAGGTTCGGTTGGGTGTGAATCGCGTGAATGACCATCGATCGATCTCGCTCGCTTCTATTTGGTGCCGGGACCGTCCCAGCTCGCTCGCTTCTATTTGGTGCCGGGACCGTCCCAGAGCACGAGACCTGCGAAGGCGGCCCCGTGCCGCTCGACGCGCACTTCGGCGCCGATGACGAGGACGTCCTTGATCTCGCGATTGCGGTAGTGCATCCCCTCAATCGCCATCTCCCGTACTCGATACTCTATCTCTTCGCGAGTTCCGATGCCATGATGTTCCATGATCAGACCGGGTAGCGTGTCGTCGATGGGACGAGCAACCGCCACGGCCGCGCCGATGATCTCTCCCGGGGTGCTCGACGCCATCATCGCGTACGCGACGGGCACGAGCGCTCCGTAGGGTAATTTGAAAGGCTCTACCTGCTGGCATGCGGGTGGGCAAATCGAGCTCATCCGCACGAGATTCGTGTCACCTACGCCGGCAGCGAGCAACGCATGGTCGAACGCATTCAGTTCGGAGCCTGCATCAGCGCTACCGGCAGCCAGAAAAAAATGGGTTGGCTGCTTGAACATCATTTTTCTATAGCAATCCTTCGGTTCCGTGCCAGAGGGCCCACTGCGGACCATGGACTCACCAAGGCGCCGCTTGTGCAAGAAGCGAACCACGTGGGGAAAAGTCGACCCATCTGCAGGATATAACAGCGTAAAGTAGCGATTTCCGAGAACGTCCTGCCGGGGACGTCACGTAATTTCGTGAGTTGACGGAGAGGTAACGAAATTTCGTTACCGACCGAGTTTGTTTCCATTTTGAGTGGTCTGCGTTCACTTCTGGGCGACCTCGGTAATGATTTCGAACAATTACGTCCGTTCTGCCGTTGCGAAATGTCGTCAACTCGTCCCGATCCCATCGACCGACGAGCCAGGTTCCTGGGGCCTGAAGCGAGTCTCGGCGTGGCGCTCGCCGTGCTGGCGCGCTTCTTGAACGTCGAGGATACGGTCCAACACGGGCGGCTGACGGCCGTGCCCCTATGCGAACCCTCTCGTGGATCTCGGTGGCCTTGATTACGGCGTCGATCGCGGCGCTTCCGGGTTGCCGGCCGGCGTCGGGTCGGCACACGAAGGCAGCGCCCCCGCGACCTGCACCGATCGTCTCCCACACGTCCCACAAAGGGAAGCACCCGACCGACGACCACCGCGAAGAGAGCGATGGGCGGCGAGTCACGCTGCCTCCTCCGCCTTTTCAGGCGCACAAGGTTCGACTGCCCGGCGAATTCGAGCCTTCCGAGGCGATCGTCATGGCCTGGAAAGTCGAACCGTTGCAGGCTGGTGGCACGCTGAACAGCTTCTTCGCCTCGATCATTCGCGCAACCTGGGGCGTGGCGCGGATCGATATGCTCGTGTCGCATCCCGACGCCGAGCATACGATGAAGACCGTCTTGCGCACCCTTTGGCACGACAAGGCCCCCTCTGGGGCACTCGACGATCGGAAGAAGATTCGCTTCCTGCCACTCGAGACCGACTCGCAGTGGGTGCGGGACTTCGGGCCGCAGACCATCTTCGTCGACGACAAGAAGCGCGTCTTCATCGATCCGCTCTATTCGCCCGACCGACCCAACGACGACAAGCTCCCTGGCGCTCTGGCAATGTTCTATCGGCTCGAGAGCCTCGCCGCTCCGTTTCACCTGGACGGCGGCAACTTGCTCTCGAACGGGCGCGGCGACTGCTTCACCTCAGTCGTCGATGGCGCTCAACAGCTTCTACGGGAGGATCGGCAATACCGCGCCGAGCAGTTCCGCGACTACTTCGGCTGTCGCCGAACCTATTTCATTCATCCCCTCTCCGGTGAGTGGACGGGACACGTCGACGTCCTGATGACGGTGGTCGGCCCTCGGGACCTGCTGATCGCCGAATACGCGAAGGGCGACGACGCCTTCAACAGCGGGATCCTCGAACGAAACGTCCGCTTCCTGCGGCGCCAGCTCGATCGTCACGGCAAGCCGCGCTTTCGGATCCATCGCTTGCGAATTCCCTCCAACCGCGGCGGCTTCTGGCTGACCTACCTCAACCTGCAGATCGTCCGTTCCGCCGCCGATCCGACAATCGGGGTGATCCTCGTCCCGGTCTACGCCCGGTTCCCCAAGCTCAATCGTGACGCCCTGCGGACGATCCAGACCCTCTTTCACCAGGTTCACCCCACCGTGAAGTGGCGCGTCGAGCCGATCGACTCGGACCTCGTGATCCAGTCCAGCGGCGCGATTCACTGCGTGCTCCAGCGCATCCCGACGTTGAAGGCGAAACCCTGAGCGTTGACCGCCAAGCCTGGCGGACCTATACTGCGGTGCGATGAATTTCGACCTGCGCCAACTCGACGCCTTCTGTCGCGTCGTCGAAAGCGGAAGTTTCACGATCGCCGCGAGCGAGCTCGGTCTCTCCCAGGCGGCGGTCTCCGAGCGCATCGCCCGTCTCGAGGCGGCGACGGGCTGCAAGCTATTGGACCGCCTGGGGCGCGAGATTCGGCCGAGCGCGGCGGGAAGTTGGTTGTATCGCCGCGCCCTCGAGGTCGTTCGAGCGCATCGTCAGCTCGAGCGCGATTTCCGCCAATTCGTTGGCCTCGAGGTGGGTGAGCTGGCGATCGGGGCGAGCACGATTCCCGGCGAAGAGATCTTGCCCGGGCTGACCGCTTCGTTTCAGCGCGTCAACCCAGGAGTGCGCGTGCAGGTGCGGGTCTATGACTCGGCGGGTGTGGTCCGGGCGCTGCAACATGGTGAGATCGAGCTCGGCTTTGTCGGAGCTCGATCGGAGGATGCGCATCTGAGCTATGTCCCGCTCTGGCGCGACCTGCTCGTCGTCGTTGTCCCATCGGGGCATCCTTGGGCGGCCCGCAGCGCGGTCTCTCTCGAAGAGCTCGTGACGCAGCCGTTCCTCCTGCGCGAGCCTGGCTCGGGGACCCGCGACAGTCTCGCCCAGGCGCTCGTCGATCGCGGGAGCGGTCCTGGCGCGTTGAACGTCGTGGTCGAGCTCGGTAGCTCCCAGGCGATCAAGAACGCCGTGCTGGCTGGGGCGGGCATCTCCGTCGTCTCCGAGCGCGCCGTACGCCACGAAGTCGAGCTCGGCCTCCTCCGTTCGCTTCGCGTCGAAGAGCTCGACCTAACGCGAGAGTTCTATCTGGTCGACGACCCGCGCCGCAGCCGTTCTCCCGCCTGCGAGCGTTACCTCGACTTCGTCGTCGCCACTGCCGATTCGCCGCTCGCCCAGAGCGCGCGCGGCTGGCTGAAGCGCTCGATCTGGCCCCAGGGCGCCGAAAAATGACGCTCTGCATCGGCGTGCTCGACGCATAAGCAAACCCTCTTTGACAAATCGGCCCCGCTTATGATAGCCCTAGGGGCTCATTCGCAACGATCCCAAGAGGACGCAGAGGAGTGACCATGACCCAACGCTATGGTCTCGGAGACGAGGCGACACGATATCTCGAGGCGGCGCGCCGTGTGGCGCTCGACGTTCTACGCCCCAACGCGGGACGCACCGATGCAGAGGCGCGCTTTCCCAAAGAAAACATCGACGCGCTGCGCAGCGCGGGGCTGCTCAACCTCGTCAGCGCGACGGACGTCGGCGGGCAGGGCCAGGGCATGCGTGTCGCGATGGCGGTGGCCGATCAGTTGGCCCGGGAGTGTCCGTCGACGGCGATGATCTACATCATGCACAACTGCTCGACCGCCGTCGTCGAGAGCTTTGGCAGCGAGTCGATGCGGCGCGAGCTCGCGTCCGGCAAGCTGGCGACTCTCGCCTTCAGCGAGTTCGGCTCGCGCAGCCACTTCTGGGCGCCCGTCAGCACGGCGACGCGCCACGCGAATGGCGTCGAGCTCAACGCCAAAAAGCAGCTGATCACCGCCGCGGGGCACTGTGACGTCTACGTCTGGTCGTCCAAGCCCGTCGAGAAAGAGGGGGCGAGCTCGATCTGGTGGGTTCCCGCCCAGACGCCCGGCCTAAAGGTCGGTGATCCCTATGCCGGCTTGGGTTTCCGCGGAAACAGCTCGTCGCCGATCCTCGCCGAGGGGGTGACGATCGCCGAGAGTCAAAGCCTTGGCGGCGACGGCAATGGCTTCGACGTGATGATGGGCACGGTGCTGCCCTGGTTCAATCTGCAGAACGCCGCCGTCTCGACGGGGCTGATGGAAGGGGCGCTCGAGCGCACAGTGGCCCACGTCTCTGGCGGAACCTACGACTACTCGGGGGCTCGAATCGCCGACTTCCCCCAGGTCCGTGGATACGTCGCGCGGATGCGCACCAAGACCGACATGGTTCGGGCGCTGCTCGTCGACGCGATCAGTGCGATCGAGGGGGGCCGCGAAGACGCGACGCTGCGTGTCTTGCAGAGCA
>JAGQJP010000285.1 GCA_020430585.1 Myxococcales bacterium
CGGATTCTTGATCTCGTGCGCCAGCCGGCGTGCGATCTCCTGCCAACCGCTGACCTTGTTCAGATAGGCGATCTTCTGTCGATTGTCCCGCAGCTCGGCGACCATGAGGTTGAACGCGGCGATCAGGTCGCCAAGCTCGTCGTCGCTGCCGCGTCGCAGCTCGACGTCGAGGTTTCCGGCGCCGACGTCTCGCGTTGCGCCGACGAGGTCGGCGATGCGTCGCGTAAAGGAGCGTGTGACCAGGACCGCCACGGCGAGGAGCAGCACCAGAATCAACGAGAAGAGGACGATGTACGAGGTGGCGTAGCGCTCGGCGAAGAGGCGCTCGCGGCGGTAGATGTCCTCGTAGAGCGCCTGATAGGTGCGGTGCCAACGCGCCGTGCGGGCGAGCTTCTTCGTGAACGAGGTGGGGAAGCGAAATTGCACCTGGAAGCGCAGACTCTTGCCGGTCGCGCTCTGGAGCTCTCGCGTGAAGGGGTAGAACCGATAGCGCTCCGCCGCGGAGGGCTTCGGTCGCTCGACGCGCGCGAACGTGCGGTATGGCGTCTGGCCGGGCTCGTGCACCTCGATGCGAATGCGCTCGACGGCGTCGTACCGTTTGATGAACTCGCGTAGAAACCGGGTCACTCGTTCGACATCGCCTTCGTCGACGGCGCGCCGCAGGGATTGGTTGCCGGCGAGGGCATCCTGCAACAGCTCGAAGCTCTGGCGTTTCGTTCGCGTGTACGAGCGGGCGGTGTCCATCGCGAACTTCAGGCTCTGGAGCGTCGTCGGGTTGACGCCCACGGCCAGCGTATCGCGCACGAGACGCTTGAATAGCAGCGTTCCCGCGACGAGCGCGCCGAGTCCGACGAGCAAGACCGTCGATATGACCTTGAGCTCAAAGCGTCCCATGTCTTCTCCTCGGGTGGAGGTAGAACGGTTGCGAGGTGATCTCGAACTCGCGCTGCGGGCGGAATTTCGAGTTGTCGAAGAGCCGCACGCGCAGAAGATTCAGCGGTCCAAGCGGGCGAAAGAGCTTGTTCAGCCGGGCCAGCTGCTCGTCCGTCCAGGGATTGAGCCAGATCTGGATCCGCAGGCGGTAGCTTCCGCCGTCGAGCTCCGCCAACAAGCTCTCGGGAAACTCCTCGAGGCGGCTGCCGTCCCGGGCGAAGGGGTAGGGAAAATCGGTGAGCATCGCGAGCAAGATCGGGCGTGTCTTCGCGACGGTGGCTTTCGTCTCTCCGCTCCGCTTGACTTCGAAGAAGGGTACCTGGGCGAGCGGATCGTAGCGCACCGAGAGGCGGCGGAAGAACTCGGCGGCGACCTCTCCTCGCCCGTTCAATAGCTGCAGGCGATAGAGGATCGGTTTGGTGACACCGCTCTCGAGCTTGTCCCAGAGGTCTTCATCGGCGATCCGTCCGAGCCGTACGGAAAAACGCAAGAATTGCGGGTTGCTGGAGATCTTGAACGGAAAGCTGAGCACGACGCGGCGCGGGGCGGCACCGGTCGGGAGGCTCAGGGCGATGGTTGCCACGAGGAAGAGCCGAGCCAGTCGCGATGGGTGTGGTGTGCCGCTGATCACCGCTTCCTCAAAACTGAAACGCGCTGACCAGGCTCGACAGCGAGAGGCCGAAGACGCCGATCGTCGTGTCGAAACGGAAGCCCAGGTTGAAGGTCAAGTCGAGGGGAAAGGGCCGCACGTCGGCGGCGGTGCGAATGTTCACCTCCCGCGACGAGGTGAGGGCGATCAAGCCGATATGGAAGAAGAAGTCCGCCTTCAGCAAGAAGCGCCGTCCCGTGTAGAGCGGGATCGCGTAGCCGACGAGTAGTCGCCCCGCGATGTCTTCGTAGCGTTTGAGGTTCAGCGTCGAGCGCAGGATATTCGGGTTCACCCGGTCGCTGAAGTTCAGCTCGAGCTCCCGGGATGGGACAAAATCGCTCAGATCCCCGATGAAGAACTGATTGAAGAACGGCGTCGCGCCAACGATGTACCCGCCAAAGGCGTGCAGGCTGATCGTGTGCTTCCAGGGGAGGCGCCAATAGTGGTCGTACTGCGCGGTAAACTTGGCGTAGCTATAACTCGAGCCGAAGATCTTGTGCCCAACTTCGGCGAGCAGTTGAATCCGCGCTCCGTTCGACGGCAGCGCGGGGTTGTTCAGCGATTGATAGGTGAAGCCGAGCTGGAGCGCCGAGAGGTAGCTGCGGCCGCGGTCGATATCGATGCCGAGGCGTCGGGTGTAGCTCGTTTGCGTTCCATCGATTGTCAGCTGCACGCGCTCTTGCACCGATTCGGGGACCTTCGCTTGAATGCCCTCGAAACGCACCCCAGCGGTGATGCTCGAGTAGGTGCCGACGAGAAATCCGACGCTCGCCGTGAAGCCGAGACGTCGGTATTCGATGCGGGCGAAGTCGCTCTCGGCGCCGTCGACGATCGTCCCGTTCGGTCCGAATAGAAAGTCGACCGCGTTGTTGTAGAGCAGCCCGACACGAAGCATCAACGCCTTCCCGGCGACGAAGGGATCGGTGAAGGTCAGCCGATAGCCCTGTTGATGTCGCGCGAAGACGGCGGCCAGGCCGAGCTGAAGCCCACGACCAAAGAGGTTGCGCTCGGTGACAGCGAGCCCGCCCCAAAAGGCCGTCCGACGGCTCGAGCCGAGATAGAGCTCGTCGATCACCAGGGTCCATCGTTCGGTGACCAACACCTCGACGCGCACCTTGTGCGGTCCCGAGCCGCGACGTATGCGAAAGTCGACGTCGTCGAAAAAGCCGCTCAACAATAGGCGAAAGCGTGAGCGGGTCAGCTCCTTCTCGTGGTACGGGTCTCCGACGTGGAAGGTCAGCCGTTCGCGGATGGTCTTGTCGCGGGTGCGCGTGTTTCCGCGGATCGCGATCGATTCGATCGTGTAGCTTCGCTGCGATGCACCGCGCGACTCGCCGCTGAACAGTGCGAGGAGGATCGCGACAGACGCGAGGTGGCGCAGCGTTGCGAGTGGAGGTGAATCAGCCATCCCGGCGGATTGTAGCACATTCGTAGGCTCGCAACGAGTGGGCGCTTGCCTCGCGGAAGAGCTGTTGATACGGTACATTGTGAACGGAAAGGAGCAGCTGATGCGCTCGCTCGCCTTCATCTGGTTCGTCGGCGCGATGCTCACGACGAGCGCCTGCGAGAAGCTTACCGAGCGTTCGGGGAGCTATCGCGGCGATCTGGTCGCTCACGACGAGCTGCGCCTCGGTTTCGAGGTCGGCACGACCCTCTCGCTCGAGGCCCGGTTCTTCGACGCCCACCTCCTCGAGGGGACCGTCTCGACCAGCGACGGAACGTTCGCCCGCGCCGAGTTGCGCCGCATCGTCAAGTTGTCGAACGACAAGCTCGGCTCGTTCACCTTCGACGGCGCTGGGTTCACGAACTATCTCTACACCGCGGTCGTCAGCAACGGGCCCTTCGCGCAACGCGAGGCGCTCCTCGTGATCAGCCTCTACCGCGACGAGCGGGTAGAGGTGCGCGTCCTGCTGGGTGCGGGCTCGCTCTTTGGTGTGTTCAAGCTCGTACGGGTCGACGAGACGACGGCGCGCTGAGCGGCGTGCGTCCGAGGGACGTTCGCGGTCAGGACCAATCGGCGGGACGGGAGAGCAGCTCGAGCAGCGTCCGAACGCCGAACCCCGTGCCGCCCTTGCGATGATAGCCATCGTCCTTGCTGGCGTAGGCCGGGCCCGCGATGTCCAGGTGCGCCCAGGTGCTCTCGCCGACGAAGGCCTGGAGGAACAACGCCGCGGTGATCGCGCCACCCCAGCGCTCGCCGAGGTTCTTGATGTCCGCGACATCGGACTTGATCTGCTCGAACAGGCGCTTCGAGAGCGGAAGCCGCCAGTGCTCCTCGGCGCACGCAGCGCCAGCTTGGACTAGCGCTCGCGCGAGGCGCTCATGGTCGGAGAAGAGGCCGGACATGTTGTTGCCGAGGGCGACGCAGCACGCGCCGGTGAGCGTGGCGAGGTCGACGATCGCCGTCGGAGCGAGCTCGGTCGCGTAGGCCAGGGCGTCGCCGAGGATCAATCGCCCTTCGGCGTCGGTGTTGAGAATCTCGACGGTTTTTCCGCTGCGTCCCCGGACGATGTCGCCCGGTCGGAACGACGAGGCGGAGGGCATGTTCTCGGCGCTCGGGATCAACCCGTGGACCACACAGTTCGGCGCCAGCTGGCGGATGTGGCTGAAGACGCCGAGAACGGCGGCCGCTCCGGCCATGTCCATCTTCATCTCGTCCATCGACGTGGACGGTTTGATCGAGAGCCCCCCGCTGTCGAACGTTACGCCTTTGCCGACCAGCGCGATGCTCGGCAGCGCCGCGCTTGCTCCCTCGGGGCGGTAGGTCAGGTGAATGAAGCGCGGTGGCGCGCTACTGCCGCTGGCGACCGCCAAGAGCAGGTTCATTCGCTGGGCGAGAAGCTCCTTCTCGTCGAAGATCGTGCACTCTAGCTCTTGCTCAGCGGCGATTCGAGCCGCCGCATCGGCGAGAAACGTC
This sequence comes from Myxococcales bacterium, assembly GCA_020430585.1. Lineage (GTDB taxonomy): Bacteria > Myxococcota_A > UBA9042 > JAGQJP01 > JAGQJP01 > JAGQJP01. The sequence continues at coordinate 4,500 of JAGQJP010000285.1, forward strand.
GGTGTCGCGACGCACGCGGGCTCGTTGACCAGGTCGCGCGTGAAGTTGACGGAGCGTCCGATCAGCTCGCCCCGAAGAATCGCCTCCTGCGCGCCGTCGATCACGTCCTGCGAAAGAAAATCGAGCTGTTTGACGTCGACGAGCGGGTCATCCGGCATACGATAGCGCTCGAAGCGATAGGTGGCGATGTTGGCAAAGGTCACCAGGCGCGTAAGATGCGCCTCGTCGAGGGCGCCGATCGAGAGCGCGACGCGTTCGGCGCAGTGGCTCTCAGCGACTTGGGCGACCGTGCGCATCAGTTGATGCGCGGTGTCGGGGGTCAGCCCCCCCTCACCCAATCCGACGAAGAGCAGCCGCCGAGGAACGATCTGCTTGAGCGTAGAGACGAGGATCGAGCGGCCCGTCCGGCCGCGAAAGCGCTCGGCGGCGAGCAGCTCGTCGATCGAGGCGCGGGGAGCGTCGGGACAACCCGCGGGAAGAACCTGCGCTGTCGCAACGTAGTTTGATCGTTCGTTGCAAGGGACGACGAGCAGGTCGACATCCGCCTGCCACCAAGCTTTATTGCTGACGCTGAACTTCATGTACCCATCCCCACTGCCGGATTCCGCATCAAAGACCTAAACCACGTCGAATATCATGATCTACGCCGCCTGTCAATCGATGTTGGCCCTCAAACTCCGCTTCCCGCAAGGCTTTGAGGCCTTGATGATTTCTTCTATCGATTTCCGCGAGCTTCGAGATGAGGATTCACAGTCCGATCGCTTCGCGGTATAAGGTGTCTCGTGCCAGAGCACCAGCGGAGGAGGGTCAGATGCTACCAATCGTCGTGCAGAAGTTCGGCGGCTCCTCGGTCGCCGACATCGAGAAGATCAAACGCGTCGCGCGCAAGGTCGTCGAGACGAAGCGAGCCGGTCATGGCGTCGTCGTCGTGGTCAGCGCGATGGGGAACACCACCGACCAGTTGATTTCGATGGCCCGTACGATCCATCCAGAACCGGCAAAGCGCGAGATGGATATGCTCGTCTCGGTCGGCGAGCGGATCACGATCTCGCTCCTGACGATGGCGATCCATGAGCTCGGCGAGCAGGCGATCAGCTTTACCGGCTCCCAGAGCGGGATCTTGACGAACGACACCCACAACCGCGCGCGGATCATCGAAGTGCGTCCCTTCCGTATCCAGGACGAGCTGGAACGGGACAAAGTCGTGATCGTCGCCGGATACCAGGGCGTGAGCTACAAGCGCGAGATCACGACGCTCGGACGGGGCGGCACCGACACGAGCGCGGTGGCCCTCACGGCGGCGCTCGGTGCGGAGCGCTGCGAGATCTACTCCGACGTCGACGGGGTCTTCAGCGCTGACCCGCGCATCGTCGTCGACGCGCAGAAGTTGGACGAGCTGACCTACGACGAGATGTTGGCCTTGTCACGCCACGGTGCGAAGGTGCTCAACTCGGAAGCGGTGGCGTACGCCAAGCGTCACCAGATCGCGATCCACGCCAAGAGCACGTTTGGCGGGCCAGAGGCGACGGGGACATACGTGCGCAAGGATCTCACGGTCGAACGCCCGCTGGCGGGTGTCAGCGTCCTCGGCGAGGCGTTCGTGCTGCTCTCGGAGGCCCCGCTGAGGGGCGACACGCTGCAACGACTGATCGAGATCTCCGAGCGGCACGACGTGACGTGGACATCACTGACGCTCGCGAATGGGACGCTCCTCGGCTACTCACCGCTCGTCGATCTGCGCGAGCCCCTCGTGTTGCAGGCCGATCTCGAGCGCGAGCTGCCAGAGCTGAGACGAGACGAAGGTCTCGGCGTTGTCTGCCTCGTCGGTGAGACCGTTCACGAGAGCCACGTTTGCTCTCGGGCCTTGTCGATCGCCGCCGAGCGCGGGGCGAGCCTCTCACGCCTCGCGAGCACGCACAACTGCCTGGCTCTGATCGAGTCGCGCGGCCTCTTGCGCGAGATTGCAAGCGCCTGGCATCAGAGTTTTTTCCCAGCAGACCGAAAATAGGCTTGACAGCAATAACGCAGTTTCTATACATTTGTTCAGGTTGTTCACTTTCTCTGGGTCGCAACCGGGTCGTGAAACAACAACGAACGCCAAGTGCAAGGGGAACGAAATGACAGTCAATAAAGTGATCTTGGTCGGCAATCTCGGCGCCGATCCCGAAATTCGCTACACGGGTGGCGGCCAAGCCGTCGCCAATTTCCGCATCGCCACCTCCGAGAACTGGACGAACAAAGAAGGCTCGCGCGAGTCGCGCACCGAGTGGCATCGAGTTGTCGTCTGGGGCAAGCAGGCCGAGCTCTGCAAAGAGTATCTCTCGAAGGGTCGACAGGTGTACGTCGAGGGCCGTCTGCAAACCCGTCAGTGGGACGACAAAGACGGCAATACACGCTATACGACGGAGGTGGTGGCCCAGTCGATCCGCTTCCTCGGTGGACGTGGCAGCGATACGCGCGACGACCACAGCGGCGACACGAGCTCGGCGCCGGCGGACGATTTCTACGAGAACGACATTCCGTTCTGAGAATCCGCTGCGTCCACATGGCGGGCGGGTGATCGCCGGCGGCTCATGCCCGGCGGGTCGACGGACACTGGCGGCTCATGCCCGGCGGGTCGACGGACACTGGCGGCGCTTCCGGATCGAAATGAGCGATATTCGCGAGCTCGGGGAGATCAAGCGATTGCGCGGAGGTGTACCGTGGTACATCTCACGGGGAATCGTGCCGATTGACGCAAAGAGCGCGGAAAAAGGCCCATTTCCAGACGGAAACTAGCGCAGGCTCACCCGCTTCTTCTTCTTCCGCTTCAGCTGCATCTGATCCACCAGCAACCAGGCCGTGTCCTTGTATTTCCAATGCTGCCGGTACGTCGAGGTGTGCACGCGCAGCGAGGGCAGCGCGTACCAGTTGTAGCGAACGATGACGTACGCCTCTTTCTTCGCGCTGTTGTGGATCACCTCTCGAATATCGTACTCCGTCACCCGCACCTTCGAGTCGATGGTGCTCTCGAGGAACGCCTTGCGCTTCTTCAGCTCGAGATGCAACGAGGCGGTGTAGTACTTCCCCCAGCGATACGACTCGTTGTAGTGCAGGACGGAGGTGCGGAGCTTTTCCCCCGACGTCGCGGGCACACCGCAACCCGTTGCGAGCAAGAGTCCGACAAGGAGAGTGAGCCATGGCGTGCGCTTCATCGTTGAACCTCGTGGTGTCGGCGTGGTTTCGACGCGTCCTTTGGCGCTGCGGTCAGGACGCGCGTCGTCGAAGCACGCGCCGGATGATATCGGCGTCGGCGTTCGTCAGCTCGCGAGTGGCGACCAGGATCAGCAGATACACCACCGCGAGTGCGCCGCACTTCGCTATTATCAGCCATTTTGAGCCCACGTGAAGAAAATTGCCGCAGATGAAGCAGATCGCCGTGGCGGCGGTGATGCGTAGAAAGGAGAAGAGAGGGGGTAAGCAGCGCAGCAGCTTGAAGATTGCCACGACCCCGAGAATCGCGCCGAGAGCCATCGTGATCGTGTCGGCCCACGCGGCGTAGAGCAGCGATCCAGTCCAGAGACCGCTATTGTTGATCAAGATCCAGCAGAGCACGAAATTGACCACCGCCGTTACCACGCCCAACGCGAGAGTCGTGCGCGGAAATCCGGCGCTGGTGATGATCGTGGTGCAGATCACGAACAGCGAGAACAGCACCGTGCTGACGAGCAGCAGCTGCAGAGCGCTGCTTCCGGCGCGATAGGCCTCTCCGTAGAGGATCACGATCAACTCGTTGCAGACCGGGAGAAGCACCGCGAGCATGAACATGATCACCAGGTAGGAGAAGCGGAACGTGTTCTGCACATAGCGTTCCGTCTGGCTCGTCTCCTGCTGAAACGTCGCCTGGGAGATCACCGGGAACACGACGAAGGTGACGGAGATCACCGCTTGATATGGGAGGTTCGAGATCGTCTTCATCGCGCCGAAGAGCCCGCTCAACACCGATGTCGCGGCCGTCGCCGCATGGTCAGCGAGAGCCGGAAAATGGTGGGGATCGAGGCCGAGATAGCCAAAGTGGAGCTCGAGCAAGACCCGACCCTCGGCCTTTCTCGAGAAATAGTCGAGCATCGGCGCGTACTTGAGCGACTTGATCAGCAACAGATCCTGATTCAAGAGGAGGTTATAGAAGAGCGTATAGGCCATGATCGGCAACATGAAGGCCCAAAGTCGCTTTTGCAACTCCTTGTCGCTTGGGCTCTCGGTGCCAATCGAGCGGGTGAAGACGAGGGATATCGCCAGCACGACCCCGGCGGAGGCCGCAAAAGCCGCAAACGCACCCCAAACCTTGTAGCCCAGAACGACGAGACCTATGATCGACGCGGTTTTCAGCGTCGAGAAGGTCATGTCGAGGCTCGCCTGGTGGAGAAAACGTTTGAGACCATTGAGCAGTCCGACCATTACGGCGTAGAACGAATAGAACAGCGGGATGAACGCCGCCACCCGGAGGTAGGGCGCGAGTCGGGCATCGTGCAGCCAGCGCCCGGCGATCAGATCGGCGCCGACGAAAAGGGCCACGAAGATCACGCCGCCGATCAGGAGCTGCGCCCGCACTGCGGCTCGGCGCACGGCGCCAGCGGTCTCTTCGCGCTCGCTCGTGAGCTTGGCCACGGCCTGTAGCGTGGCCGTGATCATCACCATGTTCACGATTCGGATCAGGCTGTTGACGGTGGCGAACTCGCCAAATAGGTCCGCCGATCCGAACAGGCGCGGGAGCGCGAGCATGAGCACCGCCCCGGTGACCATGAAGTAGAGCTTGGCGAGCGTGATCCAGATGAACCCGCGGCCGACGACGACGGTCGTATCTTGTTTCGTTGTCATGAGGAGCGGAGATCAGCGGCGACGCCTACGCTTTTTCTTCTTTTTCAGTTTCTTTTTGGGGGCCTCTTTCGGGGCATCTTTGGGGATTGCGGCGAGGAACTGCTTGAGCAAGCTCGCCTTGTCCGCGACCAGGGTTCCAGTGGCGACGCAGACGCAGGCGTCCAGCTTCTCCGTGCACGCCTTGTCCGGGGCCTGGCACGCTTTGCCGCAGGGTTTGGTGCCGATCACGCAGACTTTGCAACACTTCTTGCCCTTCGGCTTGTAGATCTTGGCGTCGAGCTCGGCGATCGACTCGACGACGTTCTTGAACATGTCCTTGGCGAGGGCGTCGCCGACGTCCGAGAGGTTCTGACAGACCGAGAGGATCAGGTTGTGAAGCTGCTTGCGGCCCAGCTTCTTTTCGCGGGCGACGCCGTGGAGGATCGCGAAGATCGGAATTGCCGAGATCGCGTTTTGCGCGAGTCGGCCGATCGTCAGCGAGTCGTGAAATTGCTTGAACACGGTGCTGTCGTCCGCGACTTTGCGCAGCGCCGGAATCGCGCGCTTGTCGCCGAGCAGCTTGAGCGACAAAATCGCGAGCACCTTGGCGATCGGATTCTTCGACTCGAGCTGCTTCACCAATGGAGGCACTGCGCGGCCCCCGTATTTGATCACCTGAAGGCTGAAGTATAGGAAATTGTTTATGTTCTCGGACCGATTGTCGGCGCTCGTCCCGTAGAGGCCGTCGTTCTTGAATGCGGCGACGACCTTCCCGAGCTCGTTGACGCCCGCGATCTCGAGCACGTCGAGGGCAGCGTAGAAGCGTTGCTCGCTCTTTTCCTTCCTCGCCATCGCGGCGTAGAAATGGGGCAGAATCGCGCTCGACGAGAGCTTTCGCGCGAGCCATTTGGCGTTCTCGATCGCCGTGTCGCGTAGATCCGCGTTTTTGACTCGCGTTTTGTCGGTGCCGAGCTTCATCAGCAAGATCGACGCCTCGTCGGTGTTCACCGAGCGCACCATCTCGATGAAGGAATCGGTGATCTTGAACGCCGGGTTCATCGCCAGCGATTCGAGGGCTACGAGGAATTTGCGGTTGACGGCTTGGCTCTTCAGCCCGATCAGCAGCTTCGCGATCGCGTGCGTTTCCACGTTCTGCTTCACCATCTTGCAGAGCGGATCCGCTGCGAGGGCGCCGATCGTGCGCA
>JAGQJP010000286.1 GCA_020430585.1 Myxococcales bacterium
CATCGCGGCGACACCGAGGACGGCGCCGTATCGCTTGGCCAGGCGCGGCAGATCTCCCGTGATCGTGACCAGTCTCCCGCCGCGCTCGAGGACGCGACGGAGTCGGAGGGTGTCTGCGCCCCCGTAGACGTCGAGCGCCAGGTCGTACCCCGAGAGCACCTCGTCGACGCGCTGTGTGCGATAGTCGATCACCTCGTCGGCACCGAGGCTCTCGACGTACTCGCGGTTGCGCTCGCTGCAGGTCGTGGCGACGTGGGCGCCCAGCGCCTTGGCGATCTGGATCGCGATCGAACCGACGCCGCCCGCGCCAGCGGTGATCACCACCTTCTGACCCGCCTTCAGGCGGCCTGCGGTGACGAGGCAGCGCCAGGCGGTCAAGCCGACCATTGGCACCCCCGCCGCCTCGACGTGGCTGATCGACAGCGGACGACGCGCCACCTCGCTCGCCGTGACCGCGACGTATTCGGCGTAGCAGCCCTGCGTCTTGTGGTGCGGCGAGCTGTAGACCTCGTCACCGACCGAGAAGCCCTGCACCTCGGGGCCGACGGCGACGACGACGCCCGACAGATCCATCCCGAGGATGAAGGGCAGCTTCAGGCGGATGATCGCCCGCTGTGCGCCGCCGCGGATCTTCCAGTCGATCGGATTGACCGCCGCCGCGTGGACGCGGATCAAGAGCTGCTTGCGCCCGACGCTGGGCAGGGGCGCCTGTTCGACCACCAGCTCTTCGGGGCCGCCGTAGCGATGAATACGGGCGGCGCGCATCATTCGGGGTAGCTCATCGCTCACGGTGTACCTCTTTGCATGGTCGCCTCGGCGATCGGCGTGTGCGGAGTCGGCGCGGCCACTCGGGTACCTCTCGAAGAGGGACGGCGTCGCCTGCGATCCGTCGAATGTACCGCAGGCGGTCGCGTCGGGCAACCGCGATCGCCTGTTCGGTCGACGTCCTACCAGGGTTGGGGCCGTCGCAGGAAGCGGTAGCGGAAGTCGTCCCACAGCCCCATCAACGTCGGGACCAGAAAGAGCGTAACGAGGGTAGAGAGCGAGAGGCCGCCGACGATCGCCAGGCCGAGGCCACGGTATAGCTCGGTCCCGGCGCCGCTGCCGAGCGCCAGGGGGAGCATCCCCAAGACGGTGGTGGTCGCGGTCATCGCGATTGGGCGCAGGCGGGATTGGGCACCGTCGAGAAGCGCCGTCTCGGCGTCGACGCCAGCGCGCTGCAGCGTCAGCGTCTCGTGGACGATCAGGATCCCGTTGTTCACCACGATTCCCGCGAGGATGATGAAACCGAGCATCGTGATCGTGTCGAAGGGCGCGCCGCTGATGCCGATCGCGAGGAATGCCCCCGTGACCGCCATCGGTAGCGTCGTGACGATGATCAACGGGTACCAGAGCGAGCGGAAGAGGGCGACCATCAGCAAGTAGCAGATCAACACCTCCAGGCCGGTGGAGAACGAGAGCGCGGTCAGCGTCTCGTTGAGCTTGTCGGCGGTCTCGCCGAGGCCGACGGTGTAGTCCGAGGGGATCACGCCTCGCAGCGGGCGTAGCAGATCGCTCTCGACGTGGCTGATCGTGTCCCCGAGAGAGGCGCGCTCGGTGAGGTTGACGGTCAACGTGATCGAACGGCTCATCTCGAGGCGGTTGATCTGCGTCGGGCTCGGCTCTTCGACGACGCGGGCGACGTCTCGCAGATAGTACAGCGCTCCGCTAGCGGTCACCAGCGGCAGGTTCTGCAGGTCGGCGATCGAGCGGTAGAGCAGACCGTCGCCGATCAGGGTCAGATCGATCTCGCGCCCCTGGTCGAGGAAATAGCCCACCTGCAATCCTCCGAGGGTGACCTGCACGGCGTCGGAGAGGGCGTCGGCGCGCAACCCCTTGCGCGCGAGCTCGTGGGTCTCGGGGTAGACCTCGACGTTGAGTGCCCCGCTCTCCCAGTCGCTGCGCACGCTGATCACGCCCGGGAGACGGCGCAACCGCTCCGTCAGCAGATCGGCGAGCGCGCTCAGGCGTTTCAGCTCGGGGCCGTAGATCTCGACCTCGAACTGCTTTCCGGGATTGCGGAAGATGCTACCCTTCATCGGAAACAGAAAGCGGAAGCCGGCGATCGTCGAGGCTCGGCGCCGCGCCCGAGCGAGAAACTCTTCGAGCTGTTGCTGCGAGCCGTACTCGTCTTTGAGGAGCGTACCGATACCGCTGAAACGGTTGCCGAAGACGACGAAGATGCGTTCGGTCTCCTTCTGGCTCAGCAGGAACTGCTCGTAGGGGCGCACCGCATCCGACGTCTTTTCGATGCGCGTCCCCGGCAGCGGTCGGGCGATCGTCATGATCATCGGGCGGTTGCCGCTCGGAAGATACTCCGTCGGCGGGACCAACGAGAGGCTCAGGACGAAGCCGCCGGCGACGACGAAGAGCAACGCCAGCCGACGTGTCGCCTTGTGGGGACCGACGAAGGGTTGGAGCGAACGGCGATAGAGCTGCGCGATCCCATCGCCAATCCGCTCCGCGAAGCGTTTGATACGGCCCTTCCGCTCCTCTCGCCGGGCGAGGATCAGCCGCGCCAGCATCGGGATCAAGGTGATCGAGGTGAGCAGCGAGAAGGCGACCGAGAAGCTGATCCCGAGGGCGATGTCCTTGAAGATCTGCCCCGCTTCGGAGGTCAGAAAGACGATCGGGAGGAACACCGCGACGGTCGTGAGGGTGCTCGCCAGCACCGCCAGGGCGACCTCCCGGGTGCCGCGGTAGCAGATCTCCTCCATCGAGAGATCCGCTTCGTGGAGCTTGGTGTAGATCTTCTCGAGCACGACGATCGCGTTGTCCACTACCATTCCGACAGCGAAGGCCAGTCCGGCGAGGCTGATCACGTTCAGGCTGCGCCCGAAGATGTCGATCATCAGGAAGACGGCGATCGCCGAGACCGGGATCGAGCAGCCGATGATCAGCACGGCACGCCACGAGCCGAGGAAGACCAAGAGCACCAAGAGCGCGAGCCCCGCTCCGACGAAGAGGTTGTTCTGGAGGAAGGAGACCGCCTGATCGATGTAGGTCACCTCGGTGAACATCTGCGTCAGGCGATAGGGGATCCCCTTCTGCTCGAACTCCTGGTTCAGCGCCGCGATCACCAGATCGACCTTGCGCGCGGTCTTCGGTACGTTGGCCGTCGCTTTGCGCAATACACCGATCGAGACGCCGTGGCGCGAGTTCATCCGCATGATCGAGTCCC
>JAGQJP010000023.1 GCA_020430585.1 Myxococcales bacterium
TCGGCGTGACGTTGATCGTGCTCTCGACCGTGTTGACGCTCGCCCTTGTGCCGCTGGCGATCTGGGTCGGGCACTCGGGGGGCGAGTTGGTCTATCGATACGGCGCGGCCCGCGCTCACACAGGGCTTCTCGCCCCTGGGCCGACGCCCGAGAAGCGTCCGTCGGGCGATCACCACTGACCAGAGGCCTCGCGACGTTTGGCGGTCGGCCTCACGAGCGTCGCTTGAGCTCGCGCGCGACCTCGCGGCGGGTGTCCTTTTCTTTGATGCTCTGGCGCTTGTCGTGGAAGCGTTTCCCCTTGGCTACGGCGATCTCGACCTTGGCCCAACCGCCCTTGAAGTAGATCCGCAGGGGAATGATCGTAAAGCCGCGCTCTTTGACGCGCTTGGAGAGCTTGGCCAGCTCCGCGTCCTTGAGCAGCAGCTTCCGCGGCCGTGTCGGCTCGTGGTTGAACTGATTTGCCCACGGGTACTCGGCGATGCGCGCGCTGATCAGCCAGGCCTCGCCCTCTTTGAGCTCGACATAGGCCTCCGATAGACTGGCGTGGCTCGCACGCAGCGACTTGACCTCGCTGCCGACGAGGATCAGCCCGGCCTCGAAGGTGTCGAAGATCGTGTAGTCGTGTCGCGCGCGTTTGTTGCTGCAGACGACCTTTTCTCCCATTGCGTGTCCTCTCGTCGCCCGCAGGGGCCCGTCGTGGTTCAGCGTGCGCGCGGTTCGGGGTGTGGCGGCGCCGACTCGGTCTCGTCCCGGCTCTGCCAACGCGGCCGAAGAATGTAGCGAATATACAGGATCTCCCCGGCAACCTGCAAACCGAGCATGCCGTAGCTGATCACACCTTTGACGAAAAGCCAAGCCCCAGTCGAGAGGCGGAGCGCCGCGTAGACCGTGATCCCCGCGTGGATCAAGAAGTTGATCCCCATCCGCAGCGTGACGCCGCCGAAGTAGCCGACGCGCGAGGGCGGAATCTCGCCGATCTGTTGCTTGGCGAGGGCGACGAGCATCGGGCGACCGACGGCATACGAGCCGAGGAGCATCGCCGCGAAGAGCACCTCGAAGATCGCCGGCTTGAGCTTGAACAGCACGCCCGAGTGGAAGATGAGCGAGAGGGCGCCCGTGACGAGCACCAGGAGCGTCGAGATCATCGTCAGGCGGTCGACGGCGCCGTGTCGCCAGTAGCTGTACGCCGATTCTCCGACCCCAAAGAGCATCGCGATGATCAGCGCGACGTGGAGCGGCGCGTAGGCCTCGACGATCCAGAAGACCACGAGGGGGACCAACGAGAGCAGGAGCGATTGCATCCGCAGACGGGGCGGAGAGGCTGGCTGGTGTAGGGCTGGGGCCCCCACCTGGAGCGCTTGCGCGGTCGCCGATCGCCCGGCCGGCGCGGGGGCCTGCACCGGGACCTTTGGGTTCGGCTTGCGGCGCTTGCGCGAGCTCATTCGGTCTTGCCCGAAAGACGCGAGAAGCGCAGCTGTTGGTCGGTGAGCGTTTCGTCGTAGGCGAGCTTCACGTCGACCAGCTTGCCCCCTTTGAGGACCGGGACGAGTCGGGGGTAGACGACGACGCGATTCTTCACCATCCCGAGACGCGCCGCTCGGAGCTTGACATTCTTCTGCACCGCCGGGTCGTAGTTGGTGCCGAAGCGATCGAAGAGCCGGTTCGCCTCTTTGGCATTACCCGTCGACTTGGTGACCTGCAGCGCGACGAGCAGATCGCGGAGCCCGCGGTGCACCTTCGCCGGATCGCTGATCGCGACGAAATACTTCCCGCCGCGCTTGACGACCTTGGCGCCGTAGTCCTTTGTCTTGCTCCCACCGTTTTGGGTCACGAAGCGGTAGATCGCGTGTTCGGCTCGGCGATGCGCACCCTTGACGACGCCGTCGCGCATCGTGCGTAGGCCGATCTGGTGCCCCTGGAGGAACCAGATGTACATCCCCAGCTCGAGCTTGCGCCACTGCTCCGCCGTGTAGCGCTTCGACTTCGGCAGCGTGTCGTTGATCAGCGCACGGATCTTCGGGTCACCGAAGTGATAGAGGGCGATCAGGTCGGCGCGGCACTCTTCGAGGCTCGAGAACGAGCGGCCGATCAGAACCCGCGGGTCGCCCTTGAGCGACTTGTCCGGTTGTCCGGACGCGTGGCCGATCACCTCGTGGAGGTAGACGAGCATCCGGCGAAAGAGCTTGCCGTGCTCCATCACGAGGCGGCGGTAGGGCGGCAGGTAGAACTCGCTGATCTCCCGTTGTCGGTCCTTCTCGGAGCCCGCCTGGAGGATGTTGAGCAGGATCACGTTCTTCGAACCGACGTCGCGGCGGATGTCCGCGTAGTTCGGCAGGTTGTATCCGGCCCAGGGCACCGGGCCCATGTCCCCCGTACCGACCAGGACGTGGACGACGTTGGAGACCGGCTTCTTGATGCTCGAGCGCTTGTACACCGCGGGCCAGGGCATCTTGCCCTCGAAATAGAGGGCCTGCTCGGCGATGCGGCCGATCAAGCGTGAGTCGGCGGCGAACGAGACCATCCCTTCCCAGTTGCCGATCACGCCGCGGGGATCCTTGAGCTGCTCGATGAAGCCGGCGAGGTAGTCGATCCGATTGTCGCTCTTGAGCCAGTGCACCGAGTGCTCGCGGAAGAGCTTCTCGTCGCCGGTCTCGAAGAAGCGCACCAGCGCTTCGATCCCTTTGCGTTGTTCGCTCGTTTGGGCCAATGGCGCCGCCTTTTTCAGCCAGTAGGCCACGGTTCTCAACTCTCGGTCGTAGAGGCCGCCGATCTTGAAAACCTGGGCCACGACCGTGTTGCCCTCGAGGGCGAAGCGGACGTTCAGCTGGTCGCGCAGCGCGCGGGGCACGGCGTCGAGCAGCGCCTGCGTCACCCCGGGGTCGAAGAGGTTGACCGCGCTCTCCTTGATGATGTCCTTGCCCTTCGCCGTCACCGTCAAGTGGGGTTCGACGCTCTTGTCGAAGATCGCGGACTTGAGCGTCTCGAGCTTCGCCTCGAGGGTCGCACCCGCCAGGAAGTCGAAGCGGCCCCCGCGCGTTTTCACGATCTCCGCTGCGCGCTTGAGCTCGGCGAAGGTCAGGGCGTTGGGAACGAATTTCTCACCCGTGCGGTGGTCGTACTGGCCGTGATGGATCCAGACATACTTGAGATAATCGTGGACGTGTGTCGCGATCGGCTTGGGCAGCTCGGCTCGGTGGTGGTAGAGCTGCTCGAGGAGCTGTTTGATCGCGAATGCATGGCGATGGTTCTGCTTGTAGAGGATGTCGTTGCCCGCGATCGCCGCGCGGGACAGATAGTAGGCGAAGATGCGTTCGTTCTTCGGCAGGGCGTCGAAGCCCGGAGCATCGAGGCCGAGCACGAGGGCGTCGCGCCCCTTTGGGCCGAGCCGCTCGAGCTCGCCGATTCGCTTTTTGCCGTGTTGCGTCGCCCGGGCCCAGCTGCTGCCGATGCTGGCGGCGACGAACAGGAGCGCCAGCGCGCAGGTCGTAGTCAATCTCTCGAGTCTCATCGGGTCTCTCCTTGTCGGGGCTCGTTCATTCGATCTTCGGGCTCAACGTCGCGTGAGGATAGCCTCCACCCGCTCGGGGCGCGCGGATGATTCGATAGTCGCTCGTCTCGGCGAGCTGCGCGAACTCGCTGGCGGAGAAGCGGTGCCCGAACCCGAGGGCCGGGACGAAGTGGTCGCCGTTCTCGATCTCGGTCTGCGGGCGGTCGCGCAGTCGACGGAGCCAGTCTCCGAGGGAGGCCCCGAGGGAAAAGCTCGTGCCGCGATCGAAGACGGAGTCGGCGGGCCGCATCCAGAAACTCGTCAACAGCGGTCCCCGCGGGCAGAGCTCACGGGCGCGTCGCAGAAGGGCCAGGCGCACCGATGTTTCGACGACGTGGGTAAAGCTACCCCAGCCGAGGACAACCGCGTCGTAGGGCGCGTTCTCGGCGACGACCCGGGCCAGGGGGGTCGGGTTGGCGCCGAGTGTGCCGGGCGGCTCGGGTCGCCAGCCGTCGAGCAGCTCCCGACGACGGTCGGCGATCAGCTCTTCGTAGCCTCCGGCGAGCAGCGTCGTTTGACGGCTCTGCGAGGCGGCGCGCGCCAGCTCGAGCAGCTCGCTGACGGGTTCGAAGGCGACGATTCGGTCCCGCCGCGTTTCGAACCAGGCCAGCTCGCGGCCGCTTCCGACGCCACCGATCAGGACTCGCGCAGGCTGGATGGGCAGATCCGCCTCGAACCAGCGCTGCTCCCAATCGAACAGCCCCCCAGCGTAATCCGGTGCCGGCCGCCAGTAGCTGTAGAGCCGATCGGTGAGGAGTCGCCGCTCGTCGTGGTCGAGGGCGCCGAGGGCGAGGCCTTCGAGCCAGTTTTCACCGCGGAGCAGCCAACGGTTGGCGAGCGCTTGAGTGCGCAGCAAATGTTCGAGCACGCGAAGCATCGTAATCATCGGGAACTTGGTATAGACTAGGTGCGATTTTTTCTCAAGCCCGCCCGTTCCCGAACGAAGGAGAGGTGCGATGACCACGCTGCGTTTTCTGGGTGCCGCCGGCACCGTGACCGGCTCGAAATTTCTCGTCGACACGGGCCGACAACGGCTCTTGATCGACGATGGGATGTTCCAAGGAGAAAAGAGCCTGCGCTTGAAGAACTGGGAGCCCTTCCCCGAGGCGCCGTCGTCGATCGACCAGGTGCTCTTGACCCACGCACACCTCGACCACACCGGGATGTTGCCGCGCCTGATCCGCAACGGCTTCGACGGACCGATTCATGCAACCCCCGGAACGGTCGAGCTGCTGCACATCCTCTGGCCCGACGCAGCAAAGCTGCAGGAAGAGGACGCGGGGTACGCCAACCGCAAGGGCTTCACCAAGCACAAGCCGGCGCTGCCGCTCTTCAACATGGCTGACGTCGAGCACGCGTTGACACGGCTCAAGCGCCAACGCTACGACAAAGAGCTGCTCGTCGCGCCCGGGATCACCGCGAAGTGGCTGCCGACGGGCCACATCGTCGGGGCGGCGATGATTCTGTTGACCATCGAGCGGAGCGACGGCCCGCTGCGGATTCTCTTCTCCGGCGACGTCGGACCCTACAACGTGCCCGTGATGAACGATCCCTCGAACGCCCCCGAGGCCGACGTGATGCTGCTCGAGTCGACCTACGGCGATCGTGATCACGCCGACGTTGACCTGCCGAACATTTTGCTCGAGCTGGTCAAGCCGGTCCTCCAGCGCGGAGGGCGCGTGCTGATTCCCGCCTTCGCCGTCGGGCGGGCGCAGATCATCTTGTACCTGCTGAACCAGCTGATTCGACGCGGTGATCTGCCTCGGGTTCCAGTGGTGATCGACAGCCCGATGGCGGTCAAGGCCACCGACGTGCTGCGCGATCACAGCGAGGAGTACGACGACGAGCTGCAGGGCTGGATCGCCAAGCACGGCTGCCCCTTCGACACCGAGATGGCGCGTCTGATCGAGAAGGCCGAAGAGTCGAAGGCGTTCTGTGTCAGCCGCGGTCCGGCGATCGTCGTCTCGGCGAGCGGAATGGCCACTGGCGGTCGCGTACTGCACTACCTGCGCCAGCTCTTGCCGGACGAGAAGAACCTGATCCTCTTCTCTGGGTATCAGGCCGACGGCACCCGTGGGCGCCGGATTCTCAATGGTGAGAAATCGGTCAAGATCCATGGCCACGACGTCGCCTGCCGGGCGAAGGTCGACAAGATCCCCGGGCTTTCGGCGCACGGCGACCGCGGCCATCTCACGCGCTATCTGGCGTCGATGCCGAACAAGCCCAAGCGCCTGTTCCTGATCCACGGTGAGCCCGACGCGCGGATCGCCTTGCGGGAGCATCTTTCCCATGAGCTCGGCATCGTGGCCGAGCTCCCCGAGCTCGGTCAAACCGTCGAGATCTAACCGCGAGGCGACGGGCCGCTCTCGCTGGTTTGCGCATGGCCCAAAGCCGCCTGCGCCCCAAAGCCGCCTGCGCCCCAAAGCCGCCTGCGCCCCAAAGCCGCCTGCGCCCCAAAGCCGCGTCGGCCCGCTGCGCGGCGCCTCCCACCGAGCTCGTCGGCTAGAGGAAGCGCACCTGCTGCACGAGCTCGCTGGCCCGCAGCCGCTCTTCGATACGTCGTCGCGACTCGGGGTCGGCGACCGGCTCGACCTCGGAGAGCTCGCGGCCCTCGGCGTCGCGTCCAAAGCGCGGGCGCCGCAGGAACCCAGGGACAACGGCGAACCCGCATCCGCCGGCGCCGCAGCAGGAGGTGTCGACGAGCATGAAGCCCACGGCGACGAGGGCGAGCTCGTCGTCGAGCGCGATCGTCAGCTCCTTTTGAATCGTGTAGTGGCCGGCGACCGCTTCGACCGGCTCGTTCAACGGCTCATGCGCGTAGATCATCGTGCGCGTCCTCGCTTGTTCTGCTTCATCCTACGCCCGGGCGGCTCCCAGCGCAAGCGCATCGGCCTCGGGCGCTCGGGCCGGTGCCCAGCACCACGCGCAACCGGGCGGAATCGCGGCGATGCCGGCGCGCGGTGCGATGCAGGCTTGACATCCGTCCTCGTTTTGCCAACGATCCACACGACGACGGACACTCAACGCCGAGCGAATGCTCGCTCCCACGGGACGAAGATGCGTCAATATCTCGATCTGTTGCAGAGGGTTCTCGATCATGGTCAGCCGAAGTCCGATCGAACGGGGACCGGCACGCTCTCGGTCTTTGGACACCAGATGCGCTTCGACCTGCGAGATGGCTTCCCGCTGTTGACCACCAAGAAGCTGCACCTGCGCTCGATCATCCACGAGTTGCTCTGGTTTCTTCGCGGTGAGACGAACGTCGCCTATCTCAACCGCAATCGCGTGACGATCTGGGACGAGTGGGCGGATGCGAACGGTGATCTCGGGCCGATCTACGGCTATCAGTGGCGCTCTTGGCCGCGTGGGGACGGGACCAGCGTCGATCAGATCGCGCGCGTCGTCGACCAGCTGCGGAGCGAGCCGGATTCGCGGCGGATCA
>JAGQJP010000287.1 GCA_020430585.1 Myxococcales bacterium
GTCTCGAGGGAGCGCTCGACGCCGTTCGGGTGCCAGGTCCGCCACCGTCCCTCCAGGCGACCGTGTCGGTAGGTTCTCGACGACTTCAGCCGGCCGTTGGGGTACCACTCGTATTGTGCGCCACAGAGGCGGTTGTAGCGGTAGGTCGAGAGGCTGCGCCGCTTCCCCGAAGGGTAGAAGGTGATGCTTAGGCCGTGAATTCGGCCGTAGTCGTAGTCGATCAGCCGGTTCGGACGGCCGTTCGAGTCGAATGTTTCCCAGCGACCGTGTCGCCGGCCGTTGAGGTACGCTTCGCTGCGCTTCCATTTGCCATCGGGCCAGCATTGCCAGACCGGGCCGTTCTTCTGTCCGTTGACGATCTCCGCCAAACGCTTGACGCATCGACCGGGTCTTTCGGCGTAGACGGGCGATGCGAGCAAGCCGATGATTGCGAGGGTTGGTACGAATTTCACGGCGTGTCTCCTCGGTGAGTCCCTCGTCTGGTTCTACGGTCGGCGGGCGATTCCGATCTACCGCGCCCTGGATCGCCACCGCCGCGGGTCGACATTCTCCGTCGATTGGGGTACAACGAGCCCATCGACGATCGTTTCGCAGGAGCGCGAAACCCGGTAGCTGCGTCTGTCGCGAGCTCCTGCCCGAGGCGTCGCGACACTCTCTGAGCCAACGATTGAACGTCGTGTTGACCCGTGCAGGCGCGGGCTGGAGCGGCTGGGTGATCTACACGACCTACCACAACGTCTATCGCAACGGCAGGCCGATCGGCTGGGAGACCAAGGGTCAGCTCTTCCAGATCGTCGTCCGCCCTCGGGGGTGAGATCGATGTCTGACGCTCAGAATCGACGTGCAACGCGAACGGATCGCGCGGGCCGCGCTTTTACCGCTGGTTTCGCCCGTAGCGGGCGAGACGACGCGAACGGCGGCGGGATCAGGCTCGGGCCGAGCGCGCGGATCGTCACACGGGTCGCCGAGGCGCTCGATCGCCATCCGGCGCTGGCGCGTTGGCTTTTCGCGGGTCTCGCCAACGCGCCATTCGTCGGTCGACGTCTTCCCGTCTTGGTGCGGGCGTTCTTGGGTGCGACGGCGTTCGAGATCCACGACGTGGACCTCGCCCACGGTCGAATCGGCATCGGGGGCGTCGACGAAGTGATCTTCAGCTCGAAATTTCTCGAGGCGTTCCATCGGATCATCGCCGAGGAGGCGGGATCGGAGGCACGCAAGACGGCGGCGCTCTATCGGGTCGGAAAGGAGGGCGGCTACTGGGAGGTCTCGGAGGCGCTCGCGCACGGGAAATGGGGCCCCCGACCGCTCGTCGAGCTGATCGAGGCCGGCTCGGCGACGGAGCAGCTGCGAAACGATCCCTGGATGGCGCGCTTCTTCGCGATCGTGATGAAGATGGTCTGCCGCCTGATCATCAACGAGGGCGGGTGGGGTGTCGTCGAGTCCCTCGAGGTCGATGTCGAGCCGATGCGGGTCACCCTCTCTCACTCGAACGAGGCGCGCTGGCTCGCCCCCTCGAAAGAGCCGGTCTGCGCGCTCTGCGCGGGCGTGATCGCCGGGTACGCGAGCCGCATCTTCGGTCGCGATCTCGACGCCGTCGAGGTCGCCTGTCTCGCGGCGGGCGCCCCGAGCTGCGTCTTCGAGCTGCATCCAGGCGGCTCGACCTGAGCGAACGCCCCCAGGCGAGCGGCGCTCTCGCTCTCGGTCGCTACCGCGCGAGGCCGGGTGAGACGATCAAGCGCAGCCCGACGTCGAAGCGCTCCAGCTGTCGCAGGTAGCCGTAGCGCGCGTCCCAGCTCCCGTCGCCGAGGTCGCGGCGCACCGAATCGACGACCCGCCGCACGACGGACTCGGGCTGCCGGGCGAAGCCCGAGGTGGCGTTGCGCGCCCCCGCGTCGAGGACGCGCTCGGGGTGTGCCCAAAACGAGCCGAGCATCCAGTCGGGTGTCGTCGCGGCGAGCGGAATCGGCTCGATCGTGGCTCCGCCGAGCCAGTCGACGAGCGTCTCGGGGAGCGGGAAGGTGGCGAAATCGAGGGCGGCGACCTCGGGGAGGTAGTCGGCGAGCAGCCAGACTTTGGCGCTGACGCGGGGGTCGTAGGTCACGATCACGACGGCGCCACGAGCGACGCGGCGCATCTCTTCTACACCGCTGCGCCGCGCGTCATCCCAGTGGTGCAAGCTGAGGACCGACATCGCGGCGTCGACGCTCTGGTCGCGCAGGGGTAGATCGTCGGCGAAGGCGCGGATCGCCGGCGCCCGCTCTGGCGGTCGCTGCGCCGCCATCACGTCGCTCGGCTCGATGGCGATCACGTAGCGCTCTTCGGGTTCGTAGGAGCCCGTGCCAGCGCCGACGTTGACGACGCTCTTCGCGCCTGCGAGAGCGACATCGATCCGTCGTTGGATCTCGGGGTCCGGGCGGCGGTAGGCGGCGTATCCTTCGCCGATCTGGTCGTATCGCGCGTGGCTCATCTGCGACCTCGTGGCAGGGCGGCTCAATCGGGGCGCGCCTCGACGAGCTCGGCGAGTTTGCGATAGAATTGGTAGAGCCCGATGCGCCGGAAAAACCAGCTCGTCAGACTCGGGCTCATCGCGTCGAGGAGCAACATCAGCTTGATCGGGCCCGGGCTGACGATCAGCTCGGCCTTGTCCCGGGTCAGCGCAGCGACCACCGCCTCGCCGACGGACTCGGGCTTCGACTCGCCAGCGACCCAGTGCGCCTTGGTGTCGTACTCGGAGAACATCCCCGAATCGGAGATGAAGCCCGGGCTGATCACCGACGAGCGAACGCCCGTTCCGTGCAGCTCCTCCCGCAGGCCCCAGGCCCAACTGGTGGCGGCCGCTTTGGTCGCGGCGTAGACCGAGTTGTAAGGCAGCCCCTTTTTGGCGGCGAGCGACGAAATCGTGACGATCTGGCCGCTGCGGCGCGCGAGCATCTCCGGCAGGAGCGCCCGGGTCAACAGCATCGGCGCCACGACGTTGACCAACACCAGCTTCTCGATCGTCTCGGGATCGGTCGCCTCGTACCGGCCGATCGCTTCGATCCCGGCGTTGTTGACGAGGATGTCGATCGGCCCCAGCTCGTCACGCGCGGCGGCGATGATCTGCTCACGCCCGCGTGCATCGGCCACGTCGGCGGCGACGACGCGCGCGTCCACCCCAAGGCGGGAGAGCCGTGCGGCGACCTCTCGCAGCGGTGCTTCGGAACGCGCCGTCAAGATCAGATTCACACCTTCGCGGGCCAGCGCTTCGGCGATCACGACGCCGAGCCCCCGCGAGGCGCCCGTGACGATCGCCGTCTTTCCCTTGAGCGACTTCATCGAATTCCTCCCGCGGTTATCTGCGTCGCGATTATACGCCAGTCGCACGTGACTTGACAGGCGCAGGCAAAAATTTCACAAGAGTCCAGGTGCTGGCCAACACCAACAGACGCTCGACACCGCTGCGTCGCGGGAACACAACTGGGACAGTGAGACACCAAACGCCGTCCGTGCCGTCGTCCGAGGCGCTCGCTCGGGCGGGCTTTTTCCCAAGATTTCAACTGATTGTCCCGGTTGGTCGAATCGGCTTGGTTGGCGAGCTATTTGCACCGTATCCTTGGAGAATCGATCTCACCACGACCACGGAGGTTTCCATGCGACGATTCGCGATCATGTTCGCTCTGGTTCTGTTCCTCGGCGTTTTCTCGATTCACTGCTCGACCGGGAGCGGTGGCGGCGACGACCCGACCTGTCCCTCGTCGAACTGTCAGCAGAGCTGCAGCGATTGCACTCGCTCCTGCATTGGCGGAAATTGTCAACAGACCTGTACGGGCGGTGCCTGCAACTTCTCCTGCTCTGGCGGGAACTGCAAGCAGGTTTGCAGCACGGGGGCGCAGTGCAACTTCACCTGCAGCGGGGGTAACTGCCAGTGAACGGACCGACGCCGTGACCGCCCCTGCTCGCGAATCTCTCCTCAGAAGCACGGACGGGGTGGAACGAGCCGCACGCGACGTCGGTTGCGCTTGACCGACCGTCTTTTTTCGCTCCGTCTCGTGCTGTCGGTGGCAGAATTTCCGCAAGGGGGGCCCACGACGATCAGCGTCACTCAGTCCAAGACGCAGTGCCCCTTTTTGCAAGGCGACGGTAAGCGTCGACGAGCCCCAGTGCATCTGTCGCCTCTGCCTGACCCGACACCACGACGAGTGCTGGCATTCACACGGCAAGTGTGCGGTCTTTGGCTGCCCTTATGAGCAGTATCTGGTTCCTGGCGACTCGCTCGCCGTCGTGGCGGGTTCGACCTCGCAGACCTCGACAGATGCGAGGGGTCGTCCGCTACCGACTCCTCGCCGACAGGGTCGCAGACGATCGGAGAGGCGGGAACGGATCGGGATCGAAGCCAGCCGACCCGCTATCCGGTAGAGGACGCAGCAGGCGGTCTGGTACGCGGGATCGGTGTGATATTCGGACTCTTCCTACCGATCATCCTCCTCGTCTCGCTGATCACCGCGCTTTCTCCGCTGAGGATTCAGCCGCACAGGAGCGGATGATCGAGGGCGCACCAGGTCGCGTCGAACGTGCCGCTGCGCGTCCCGCTACCGAAGGTGAAGCTGAAGCTACCCGTCGCGCCAACGCCGCTCTCGAAGCTCGTGAAGGTGATCGAGCCGGATGTCGCCGTCTCGCACGGCACGGGCAGGCCTGTCGATTGGCAGAGGTCGACGGACCAGATGTCCGCGAGCTGTAGGGTCATCGGGGCGGTGATCGGCAGATCGAAGTAGAGGCTGAGATGGTACCCGCTGTACATCGTGTCGCCGCACTGCTGTTCGCTTTCCATTAGGAGGATCAGCCGAGCCGCCGGGCCGTCTGCGGGCCCGCATTCGGGCCGCAGCAGGGCGCTGCTCGTCGGGTTCCCGATGTCGCTCGACGTGAGATCGCCCGCACCGAGATCGCTCGCGTCGAGCGTCGTCGAGTCGCTGCCGGTCGACATGTCGCCCTGTACCCCTGCGTCGCTCGTCGCGCTACTCCCACCGCAGGCTTGGGTCGCCAGGGCGATGCAGACGATTGTGAGCGCAAGCCAGCACTTCCCGTTCGCCATGGGAGCTCCTTGTGGCGTTCGATACGCCTACCGATGAGTATAGCGGGTTCGAACCCGAGAGGCGAGCCCCCATTCGGGCGCGGCGAGGCGTCGTTCGATGCCTCTAACGGCGGGGAATTCCGCGACCCACGATCCGAACGCCCGCGTCAAAGCGCAACCCCTCCGACCGCCGCCTCGACCGCTCTCACGCGAGGGACGCCCGTAGCGCTGCGCGCGCCAGCAGGCGGGTCGAGTCGAGCGTCGGCAGCGGACAATCGTTCGGGTCCACGAGCAGCGGGATTTCGGTGCACCCCAAGATGGCGCCGTCGCACCCTTGCTCTCTCAGCCTCGCGAAGACCGAGTTGAAGTAGCGCCGCGATTCGTCGCGGAAGATGCCGTTGACCAGCTCGCCGAAGATGATCTCGTCGATTCGTTCGCGGGTCGCCGCGTCTGGAATTTCGTGGCGCAGCCCGAAGCGGTCGAGGACCGTCGGGTAGACCGGCCCGGTCATCAAGTACTTCGTCCCGCTGATCGCCAACGTGGTCAGGCCCATCGCGCGCGCTTCGACGGCGACGCTCTCGGCGATGTGCAGCCACGGAATCGGCGAGCGAGCCTGCACCTCGTCGAAGGCCTGGTGGATCGTGTTGTCCGGGCAGATCGCCAGCTCGGCACCGATCGACGCCAGCTTCCGCACGGAGTCGAGCATCAGCTCGGCGACGCCCGCCCAGTTTCCGACGCGGATCAGCCGCATGTACTCGCTGAGCGGAATGGTGTGCATCGAGAGCTCGGGGTGGGCGTGCTCGCCCATCGATGCTGGGGCCTCGGCGCAGATCGTGCGGTAGCAGAGCGCCGCCCCTTCCGCGCTGCAGGCGACGATACCGATATGCTTCGCCATCTCACGTCTCCCTCGACAGGATGAAAGCCGTCGCGCGCGTCGCCGAGCTCGCCTGCCGAGCCGACGTCACGCGAGGCGGATTCTATCCGAATCCAGCGCGGGGAGCAAACGCGATGGCGCGGCGCGCGCGACCTTGACAGAAGCGACAAAGGGGCAGGATACTCGGGCGAGGCGAGGGCGGAGCCCGTTGCCGCAGAGGGGGAACGATGGCGATCGAGAACGGAGCCCGCTCGTCGGACGTCGATCAGGCACTCTCGGCGAATTTCGACGAGCTGCTGGCGCGACTCGGCGGCGATGCACGCGCCGAAGCATTACCCGCGATCGAGCGATTGGAGCGGGCCTTCGGGGTCACGCTGACGTCGCGAGCGCGTGCCTATTACGCTCTTTACGGTGAGCGACACGTGCGAGCGCTCGGGGAGCTGTTGAGCTACGACGAGTCGGCGTTTCGCCTCCCGGATGCGGAGCGGGGCAATCTCTTCGAGCGCGCGCTGCGCGAGCCGTTGCTAGCCGTTTCGGCCTTCACGGGCTGTGTCTGCCTGGGCTCGGACGGCGCGGGTCAGGACTACTTCCTCAACGTCACCGCGCCAGA
>JAGQJP010000288.1 GCA_020430585.1 Myxococcales bacterium
ATGGTTGCTCGGGCGACGCGTCGCGCCGTTGGCCGACGGTTTCCAGGGCGATCACGATCGCCGCCGCGCCGAAGAAGAGGGCGAGCGTCGCGATCAGATGTGGATCTGCGGTGCTCGGCAGGATGTTCACGCTGTCCGGGCCGAGGGTCCGTTGGAAAGGCCAGAGACGGCGTGCAGAGCCGAGCATCAAGCCGATCAACACCGCCATCGTCGGGGAGGGATAGCGCTTGAGCAGAAAGGCGAGCACTCGGGAAAACGCGGTGATGCCGATCAGAATCCCCAGCGTGAAGAGGGCCAGCGGCGCGATGTTGCCCCACGCTTTGTAGTAGAGCAGGTCGCTCAGCCCGCCGATGATGTAGCGATAGAGCCCGAGCATCAAGAGCAGGAACGAGCCCGAGATGCCGGGCAGGATCATCGCCGAGATCGCGATCGCCCCGCAGACGAAGACGAACCAGAGAGCCGGGTCGCTGCCCTTCTGCTTTTGCCAGTCCGCGGGCTGATGGACGCTCAAGCGGTCGGCGAGTTGGCGGCTTCCCGCAGGGCTGTGTTTGTCGACCACGATCATCTGCAGCGCACCGGCCGCGATGTTGTGCTTCGTTCCCGCTTCGACGGCCAACACGGGCACGCGAATCTCGCTCTGGCCCTTGCCGATAGTGAAATCCCCCGTGGTCTGGAAGATGATCGAGTGACGCTGTCCAGCGGGCAGGCGCTTGCCGATTCGTGTCCCCTCGGGGATCGTCAGCGGCTCGGTCGCGGGCGCCGACAGGCGCAGCACCACCTCGCCGCTGGCGAAGGCGCTGCGATCCATCTTGATCCCCATCAGCGCATAGGTGCCGAAGGCGGCGACGATCAGGCAGAGGATTTCGACGGCGCCCTTGCGCTCCATCAGGCGGTACGGGATGACGATCGAGGCGAGGACCAACCCGAGGAAGAAGCCCTTCGTCGGCGCTGGATAGTCGGTCAGCAGCGCCGGGATGATGCGAATCCCGATCAGGATCGCGATCCCCATGCCCGCGAGCAACACGATGAAGAAGGCGACGGTT
Organism: Myxococcales bacterium; assembly: GCA_020430585.1. GTDB lineage: Bacteria > Myxococcota_A > UBA9042 > JAGQJP01 > JAGQJP01 > JAGQJP01. The sequence continues at coordinate 1,044 of JAGQJP010000288.1, forward strand.
GTCGCTTCGTCGCCCGCCGCCTCTGCGTCGAAGGGGCGCGGGTTCTTCAGTCGATCGATCAGCGCTCGCCAGAACGCGCCCGTGAACAGTGCGCGCAGCAGCTTGAGGTCGATGGACTTGATGCCGAGGATGAAGCGCGAGTAGATCCCCGTGACGAGCGCCAACGTCCCGCCCGAGACGCCAGGGATCACCTCGGCGATCCCCATCGCGAAGCCTTTGAGAAACAGGACGAATTGCGACAGCATAGGCTCCCCTCAAATTGGTTCAACAGGTGTAACGGCTCGCGGGAGCGATGTCAAGTCGAGCTGCAATCTCGGGGGAGCGGTGGCGTGGGCTCTACTTCTTCGCCTTCTTGCCGAGGACGAATTCGCGGTAGCGCGGGTCTTTTTGGAAGCGCTCGAGCCGCCAGGCGTCGATCTTCCATTGTTTGTCTTCTTGGACCATCAGGATGTAGTGCGCTTTGGCGCGCCCCGTGCGGACGCGCACGATCGCTAGCTCGAACTCTTTGGGCGGCTCTTTCGAATCGTCTTCGGCGTCTTCGGGAATTTCGAGCTCGAAGACCTTCTCGTCTTTGGTCTTGATCTTCTTGATCGTCTCGTCGAGCACTTCACCGTAGACCAGGTAGCGCGTCGGATTGGGGATAAAGCCGCTCGCCTCGGATAGCACCATCACCGCGCGCACGAGCTTGGCCGACTTCTTGGTGAAGCCCTTGTAGAACTCGTCCATCTCGCCGAGCTTCGCCGCCTGCACGGTCTTGTAGTAGGCGAAGGTCGGGCTCGTCTGGCGCCCGAAGTAGAAGTAGGCGACGGCTCCTCCGATTAGGAGCAGCGGAATCGCGATCATCAGTACTTTCTTCATCGTCGCGTCTGTTCCTCGCTGGCCGCAGCCATGTCACTTTTCGAGCGGTCGATCGAGTAGCGTGGGCAGCTGCGTGGCGTCGATTCGCCATTCGCCGCCCTCCTTGACGAAGGTCACCTTCAGCATCGCGCCGCGCTTCTTCGTCGTCAAGACGGCGATGCCCTTCTCCTCGTCGATCACCTCTTTGGCGATGTCGGTGTAGGGCAAGAGCGACCAGGGGTCTTTCAAGTAGCGATACTGGTCGGCGACCTTGCCGATCGTCAGGAGCTTTTCGATCAATTTTCGCGAGTCGCTCGTAAAGTATCGCAAATACTTGTCTTTTTCTTTTTTGTCCCTCGCCTTCAGCGCGCGTTTATAGACCTTTGTCGGCGTGTCTTTACAACCCGCGGCGACGAAGGTCAGGGCGCAGGCGAGCAGCAATAAGTGCTTGAGCTTCCACACGTTACGCATGATGTCCCGCGTCTTTCGTTTAGTCCGCCCCATTCTATACCGACGTCGCGACGAGGTCAATCAGCGCTCGCCGAGCGGGCTGATCCGGTTCGCACGCTGGAAGAGATCGATGCGCCAGTGGCGCCCCTCGCGGAGCATCACGATGTGCACGCGCTCGCCCGCCGAGAGGACGTCGAACTCCGCGCGGTCGCCGCGAATTCGCACCTGGTCACGCGGGGTCACGATCTGCGTCTTGCCCGTGAAGCGCTTTGGAAAGCGCAGCAGCGGGTGCGCCTTGGAGAGCGTGAAGACGCCGTCGATGAAGAGGCGCGAGCGTTTGGTGAAGCCCGCCCGGAAGGCGGCGACATCACCCGCCTCGCTCCTCTCGAGCCAGCCGCGAAAATCGTCGAGGGGATGGTGGTTACAGCCCGTCACGAGCGTCAGCGCGACCAGCGAGAGCCCGATCGATGCGACCGTGGTAAGCGAACGTCTCATGGCTTGGCGACGATACCCCCTTTGGGCGATCGGCGCAACCCGAATCAGAACCGCGAGACTTGCCCACAAAAGCGATTTTCGGATAGTATACCGGCGACGTCGGTAGCTCGTCGGACGCCGTGCGCGAAGGAGACCAGTCGTGACCGATTTTTCGAAGCTCAAAGGGTTGTACATCGCTCTGTTCGTGACGACTGTCGTCGGACTCGGGCTCGATGTCGAGCTCACTCGCCTGCACTACGAGGTGCACACGGGACCGAAGAAAGCGAGCTACTGCACCCTCAACAAGACCGTCGACTGCGCCGCGGTCGAGCTCAGTAAATACGCGGTCCTCGTGCAGGTGCCGATGTCGGCCTGGGCGGCGTTGTTTCATCTTCTCGTTCTCGGGCTCGTCGGTTGGGGGCTCGCGCGCAAAGAGGCCGGCTTCACGCTGGGCGTCGTGGCGCTCTCGGCCCTCTTCGGGCTCGGCGTCTCGGGTTACATGGCCTATATCTCGCTGTTGGTGCTCAAGAAGCTCTGCCTGCTCTGTACGGGCCTCTACGCGGTCGCGGTGATCTTCGCGCTGTTGAGCATCGTCGCCCTCAAGCGCGCCGAGCTCGGCCTGCTCGGCGCGGTGAGCAACGATGTCAAGGTCTTCATTCAGTCGCCGGGCGCCAGCGTCCCCGGATTGGTCGTGCTCATCGCGATGACGGGCGGTCTGGTCGTCGGGTATCCCAAGCTCTACAAGCCGATGACCGCGATCCAGCCCAAAAAAGAGCTGCGCGCCAAGATGAACGCGGGGATCGAGAAGGGGCATCCCTGGATCGGTCCCTGGACGGCGAAGATGAAGGTCCCCCCCGTCGACATCATCGAGATCAGCGACTACGAGTGCCCCTACTGTCGGATGTTCCACCTGCAGCTGCGCAATTTCTTCGCTGGCGGAAAGCCGCTCCCCGTGCGCCTGTTCCACATGAACTATCCCCTCGGCCGCGATTGCAATTCGACGCTGCGCGCGGCGCTCGAGAGCTCGGGGCGCGGCGGCGACGTGCACAAGCAGGCCTGCGAGGCGGCGAAGACCGCGCTCTGCGCCCTCGAACAGAACAAGTTCTGGGAGGTCAACGACACCTTCTTCGTCAACCAGGAGATCCTCGCGCGCGGCGACATCGATCTGCTGCTCCAGAAAGTCGACCTCGATCGCGCCAAGCTCAAGAGCTGCGTCGAGTCGGACAAGACCCGCGAGAAGCTCGAGAGCGAGATGCGCTTCGCGCGAAAGCTCGGCCTGATGGGGACGCCGACCTACGTCGTGATGAACGCCAGCGAGGCCCAATGCAAGCTCTTGACGGGCAAGCTGACCGACGGCTACTGCATGCTCTCCAACGGTCTCGATCCCGAGAAGCTACCGACCGTGATCAAAGTGATGCAGGTGTTGCGCACCAAGCCCTAGGCGCGTTTCGACGAACGTGCGAACCGCCAGCGAGGGCATTCGACGTTTCGCTTCGAGCGAATGTTCCCGAACGCGCCTAGAGCGATCCCATTCGCCAATCGATCGCTAGCTGGGGCGCCTCCGCGGCGAGCAGCTGGCGGAAGCTCCCGTCGCGCGCGGCCTGCTCGAAGCGCCGAGTGGTCCGAGCCAGCGCCGCGAGGTCGATCCCGAGGTGCTGGGCTGGGAGCGCGGAGAGGGCGCCGAGCACTTTCGTCGCTTGTTTCTGCACGCCGCGTGGGTTGCCGCGTCGAGCGTGGACGAAGAGCGAGGCGAAGAGGATCAGCGCCTTGTAGGTCGGGCTGCGGTGCTCCCGCCAGGGGCGCTCGAGCACCTCGTGGGCTTCGAAGAAGTCGCCGCTGTTGAAGAGCTCGACGAAGCGCACGAGCTCGGAGGGCGG
>JAGQJP010000289.1 GCA_020430585.1 Myxococcales bacterium
CGATTGCGCCGAACTGAGCGGCGTCCGCTGGCACGCCGCTGCCGGCTGGGAGCGTCCTATGGAGAGCGAGATGTTCACGGGTGATAGTGCGCGGGGTCAACCGCGAGGCGACACTCGAAGAGGTAGCCCTCGCGCTCGACCCTCCGACGGCGCGCGCTGTCTTTAAGGCTCGGTTAGACGGCAACAACCCGCCGAAACCGGGCAACTCGGCGCTGCGCCGGTCGTCAAGCCGCCGTCGCCGGTTTGTCGTCGGGGTTCTGGCCGTTGACGGGTTGACAATCTGGCGGCTCTGCCGGATCATAGTATTGGTCTAAGTGCAGAAAGAGAAAGAGAGAAAGTGGATGGGCTCTGACGTGGCCCGTCGCGGGGCCTCTCCGACTGCGACGCACCTGCGCGGAGGGAGAGAATCATGCTGACCCGAGTGTACATCGACAATTTCCGCTGTCTGTCGAACTTCGAGCTGAGGCCCGCCCGCATCAACTTGCTCTTGGGGCCCAACGGCAGCGGCAAGTCGTCGTTCTTCGACGTCATCACGGCGATCGTCGGTCTGATGCGCGATGGGCGCGAGATCGCGGAGTTGCTTCCCGCCTCGACCCTGACGTCCTGGGACAACCGCCGCGAGCAGCGTTTCGAGCTCGACGTCCACCTCTCCAACGCCAATAAGCCCCATCGCTACCTGCTGCGCGTCGACCAAGACGTCGAGACCGGTCGCTCGGCGATCGTCGAAGAGCGGGTGACGAAGGGAGAAAAGACGCTCTACCTGTACGCCGACGGCCAGGTGCACCTCTACAACAACGCGGGCAGAGAAGGGGCCCAGTTTCCCTTTCGGCCGACGCGATCATTCATCGCCGAGCTCGAGCCGCGCCCCGAGAACTCCTCGTTGATCAACATGCGCGAATTCCTGTTTGGCGCGCGCATCTTACGGCTCAACCCCGCTTCGACCCGCTCGGTCAGCGAAGAGGAGGCGCCGCGCCTGGAACGGGACGGCAAGAACTTCGCCTCGTGGTACCGCCACCTCGTTCAAGAGCGCGCCGGTGAGCTTCACTCGGTGTTCGCCGAGCTACGCGAGGTCGTGCCGGGATTTCGACAGCTCAAGCTGCTCGGCGCCGGGAATCAGGGTCGTACGAAGGATCTGTTGGTCGAGCTCGACGGTCCATCAGGGGAGCCATACCCGATCGCTTTTCAAGATCTCTCCGACGGTCAGCGCGTCCTGATTGTGCTCTACGCCCTGCTGGTCGACATCCGGCGCTCGAGCACCCTTCTATTGCTGGATGAGCCCGAGAACTACCTCTCGCTGACCGAGATCCAGCCCTGGTTGTCGGCGCTGGATCAGGCGCTCGGCGATCATGGACAACTGCTGCTGATCTCCCACCACCCCGAGGTGATCGATTTCCTCGCGGCCGAGCGACCGCTGCTCTTCGCGCGCGACGGCCTGGGACCGGTTCGCGTCGGCGATCCCGGTTTCGATCGCGAGAGCGGCCTCAAAGCGTCGGAACAAGTCGTCCGAGGGCTGACCGATGGCAAGTGATCGAAAACAGCTCCGCGTCGTGGTCCTGGCGGAAGACAAGCGCCAAGAGCGCTTCCTTCGCACGCTGCTCGGAAACCTCGGATTTTCGCCCCGCAAGGTCCGCTTTCGCACAGCTCCAGCGGGGCTAGGTGCTGCCGAGGCGTGGGTGAGAAAGCAATTCCCGACAGAGGTCAGAGCGATCCGCAGCAAGAACTACCAAACGAGCCTGTGCCTTCTGGCGATGCGAGACGGTGATTCGACCGGGACGATCAAACGGAAGAACGAGCTGATGACCGAGCTCGCGAGCGCGGGACTCGAAGCGCGTCAGGCACACGAACGCATCGCGCTGCCAGTGCCGACGTGGAGCGTCGAAACCTGGCTTCTTGCTCTGCTCGGCGAAGCAGACCTGTCCGAGAGTGCTTCGTACAAGACCGCATTTCCGCCGACTGGCCGCGACGAAAGCCAAGCGCTCGACAACGCCGCGGCACAGTGGGCCAACGCATCCACGATCGCCCAGCAGCTGCCGTCGCTCGCCGACGGCGCCATCGAGATCGCGAGGTTGCTGCAACCATAGATATTACGTCGGTTCCCGGATGCGCGCCCGCATAAACGTCTTATGTTATCGAGGGTCTCACTGGAAGGCCTCGAGTTTGCGCATAAGTCACACGATCGTTTCGAACGCGTACAGCCCCGCCGGCTGGTCCTGAGCGAACGATCCTAGATCGGCGTGCAGAGCTCGTTGGCGCAGGTCAGCCCGCTGTCGCAGTCGTCGTCGATCAGGCAGGCGTCGTCCTCTTGACAGCGCGGGCAGCCGGGGTCGAAGCCGGTCAGCGTCTGGCCGGGGTTGAGGCCCTTGCCGAGCCCCAGAACAGTGCCGCCGACGGTCGGTGTGCAGCCGGTGGTCCAGCTGAAATCGGAGGGTTTGGTACCGCTGCCGGTCAGGCAGAGCGACTCATCCGGCAACGCGCTACTGCCGCCCGGAGCGACTTGCTTCAGCGGCACCAGCCCGACAGGCCTGGGAATCATGCCGTTCGCCAGCCCGCCGACGGCCGGGACGAGTGGCAAGGTGGGGTCGAAGGTGACGAAATCGATCAGCGTGCCAGCGGCGTCGAACAGCGCCAGGGCATCGATCGGCAGGTCGGTGACCACCAAGCAGGCTCCCGTCTGCACGCCGCCACTATCCGTTTCCCCTTGACACGTTGGGGGCGTCGGGATCAAGAGCGACGGTGGAGCCGCTTGATAGGACGCCTTGTCCGTCGTCAGCTGATAGGGCACCGGTGTCAACGTCATCAGGTCGACCCCGCTCGGAGCCACGACCTCCGCAAACGCGAACGAGAGTGTCAGCGGGGGCTGCGTCGTGGTGAGCCGGGTCAGCTCGTTGAACCAGATGGTGACCGGCTTGCCACCGCAGTCCACGTCGGTCTCCGTTCCGTTCTGGACCTTGTCGTCGCAGGCGGCGGGTTTCAGCGTGACCTTGACACTCGTCGACACACTCTTGTTGGTGCTGTCGTCGGTGATCGTGACCTCCAGGGTCGCCGTGGCCGTCGGGGTGTACTCCAGCGTGCAATCGGTTCCCAGCGTGGCGGCGCCCAGTTTCCAGACGCAGCTCGCCGCGCCGATTAGCCCCGTCGCCTCGGCGGTGAGCGTGACCGAGGTGGTCTCGATCACCGGGCTCGGTTCGGGGATCGTCTTCGCTTTGAGAACCCGGATCTCCGACTGCGCGCTGAGCTTGTTGCTGTTCTTGTCCGTCACGCTCAGGGTGTAGATCGTGCTCTCGCTGGGGGCGACCTCGAGACTGTCGCAGTCGCTCGACACGGTCCCGGCCGGGGTGGTCCAGGCGCAGCTGAGCGTGGGCACCCCACCACTCAGTGTGCGCTTCAGGATCAACGAGTCGCCGACGAGGATCTGCGTCAGCGTCGGCGCCAGCGATAGCTGCAGCGGATCCCAGACGTTCACGCCGATCGCCGTCACCACGATCGTGCCGAGGGCGTCGACGGCGACGAAGGTGTAGAGCGTGTTGCTCGTCGGCGAGACCGTCAAGCCACTGCAATCCGTGGAGATCTCGCTCCCCGCGACGGTCCAGGAGCACGTTACCGCCGGGGCGCCACCCGAGACCGTCACGCCGAGTGGCGCGCTCTCGCCGCTGATGATGTCGATGTTCGCTTTGACGCTGGTGACCGTCAACGGATCGTAGACCGTCACCGTCAGGGTGGCCGACGCGGTCCGACCGTCCTTGTCGGTCGCGAGAACCGTGTACTCGGTCGTGGTCTGCGGCGTGACGCTGGCCCCATCACAGCCCCCGCTGACCTCGACCTCTCCCGCCTTCCAGACGCAGCTGATCGGCCCCACGCCACCGAAGACTTCTGCCACCAAGGTCACGCTGTTGCCGCGAATGACGCCCTGATCGGCACTCTTGACCGAGAGCGCCGGCAGAACGGTCACCGTCACCAGATCGATCGCCGTCGCACCCGTGGCGTCGCTGACCGTGATCGCGTAGGTCGTGGTCTTCGTCGGCGAGACGGAGAGGTTGGTGCAGGAGCTGCCCACGCTGGCGCCATCGGCGAGCCAGCTGCAGCTGACCGGCGTGCTGCCACCGACGACGCTGCCGCTGAGCAGAGCGGACTCCCCGGAAACGATCGTCAGATCCTGCGAGGCGTCAACCGACAGCGACTGCCGAACGGTCAGGGAGATCGAATCCTCGCCCGTGTTTCCGGCCCCATCCGCGACTTTGACGGTCAGCGTGCCGCTGCTGTCGGCGCTGAGCGTTGTCTGGCAGCCGTCGGCGACCTTCGTCGAGCCGGCGAACCATTGACAACTGTAGGGGGCGGTCCCGCCGCTGATCTGCACCGCGAGGGAAATCGTCGTGCCGGACGTCGCCAGCTGATCCGGGCCGGCGTTGACCAAAAGCGCCGTCTGTACTTGATCCGGCCCCGGGGTGGATTGGTCTTCGGTTCCACTCTGGTCGCTCTGAGCGAGGTCCGCGGTGTCCGTGGTCTGCGCCGTGTCCGCGGTGTCCGCGGTCTGCGCCGTGTCCGCCGTGTCCGCGGCCTTCCCGCCATCATCGACCTGTGTATCCACGATCGGCGCCGTGTCCAACGCGACCGCGGTGTCCCCCTGGCCGACACCATCGGTTACGGTTTGAGTGATCTCCCGGTTGCAGCCGAAGGCCAGCAGCAACACCCAAAGTGCAACGACGACTCTGAAACCCATTGCGCCATCTCCCCGCTCGAATTTTTTCGATGATACCGGCCAATGTCCCGCTGCGCAACGACAACCCCGACGCGATGCCGACCTCTGGTGCGGACCATGAGCTCTGGCGGGGGTGCGCGCGGGGGGATTTCGGGCTTGATGGCGCGCCACGCGCTTCGGCGATCGTGGTACGTTCACACACGCAAGATGGTCACGCCTCTATCGTCGTTGGCGCCCTCGAGCGACGCGCGGCTTGACCTTTGGTCCAGAGGGCCACTATGCTCGGGTGGGCGGAAAGAACCGCGTTGGAGTCGACTCGTGTCACGTCCCGTGACCAGACTACAAAGTGCGTGGGAGAGCGCGGTGGCGCTCGGTTTTGTCGGCTGGATCGGCTGGTCGATCGTCGGCGCCTTTACGTACAGCGGCCCATACCGCTGGGCAGCGGAGTGTCAGCTCTGGCTGTTCGGCAAATACGGCGTCATCAGTAGCGCCGTCCTCGCGATACTCCCTGGGATGGTGCTCATTGGCGGGCTGGACTGGGCGCTGCGGCGTCTGGGCCTGGTGCCGGCGCGGCAACCCATCGCCGCCGAGGTGCCGACGCTGCCCGTCGCCTCGCCGATTCCAGTGACCGAGCCCGCCGCCTCGGCGCGGCCAACCATGCTCCCGCCATGGCTGATCATCGGGCTGATGCTCTGCGGCGCGTTGTTGATCGCGAGCGCCTGGTTCGCCTGGCGAGCGACGACGGGCGGTCGGCTGCGCTCGTACAGCGTACCGACCGAGGGTCGTCCGATGCGCCCGCCGAGCCACTATCTCGAGCTCAGCGGGACGTTGCTCACCGACCGCGCCATAACCTACAAGACCGGGCAGGACACGAGAACGCTGGTCCCGCTGGTCGCCTCGGACTGGCGCAGTGGGCAGCCGATCTCGGTGTACGCCGAGAGCCCGTCGACGCGGCGCCGCTGGGGAATGCGCTATCCGGCGACCCTGCGGGGACGCCTGGTCGAGGATGGGCTGCCTGGGTTCATCGCCGTCCGACTCCGCGGACAAGGCGTGCTCAGCGCGCGGCACTTCGTGCTCGAGGTGGGGTGGCGGCCCTCTCGTGATCGCAAGCTCGCTTGGGTTCTCTTTCTCGCCGGTCTCGTGTTCGGCGGGATACTTCTCGTCGGGCTGTTTTGGCGCCGCCTCCGACGGCGAATCAGCTGACCGGATGATGGTAGCTACGGGTATTGGTTCTCACTTGCGGGAAGAGCCCGCGGTCCCTATACTCGAGCTACACGGGGGGAGAACGATGCGGCGATTTCTGTTGACCACACTGATGCTGACACTGCTGTTGGGCGTGGTTGCCTGCAATTCTGGACACACGAAGAGCTCGGCTGACGCCGTCGCCTCCAGCGACACGACAGCGGGCTCGGCCGACGCCGTCGCCACCAGCGACACGACAGCGGGGGACATCGTGGCGCTGGACACGAGCGTCGCCGTCGATACGACGACGACGTCCGACGCGGGGACCGATAGCGACAGTAGCCCAAGTCCCGATCTGAACGCCGAGACCGATTCGATCCCGCCGGTCTCGTGCAGCGTGGACAATGGGGGCTGTGACCCCTCCGCCAGCTGTTCGGAAGCTCCCGACGGGGTGTCGTGTACCTGCAAAGCGGGCTCCTTTGGGGATGGAAGGAACTGCAGCCCGGTGCAGGGCTGCTTGAACGACGAATACGAGACCCAGGCCCCGACGCCGACCCGCGATCGCGGCTGCGCGAAGCTCACGGTCTGCCAGAACGACGAATACGAGACCCAGGCCCCGACCGCGACGAGCGATCGCGTTTGCACGAAGCTCGCGGTCTGCCAGAACGACGAATACGAGCCCCAGGCCCCGACGCCGACCAGCGATCGCGGTTGCGCGAAGCTCACGGTCTGCCAGAACGACGAATACGAGACCCAGGCCCCGACCGCGACCAGCGATCGAGGTTGCACGAAGCTCACGGCCTGCCAGAACGACGAGTACGAGAGCGCGCCGCCGACGGCGACGAGCGACCGCGCGTGCACGAAGATCACGGTCTGCCAGAACGACGAGTATGAGACGAAAGCGCCGACCGCGACGAGCGACCGCACGTGCACGAAGCTCACGGTCTGCGACCCCGACGAGTACGAGATCGTGCCGCCGACCGCCACGTCCGACCGGGTTTGCGACGTCTGTCCCCTCAACGCGGCGCTGACGAACATGCACTGCCTCTGTGACGCGAACACGACCCCGGTCTACGAAGGTGGCTCGCTGCTGGTCCGCTTCGAGCTGATCTCCGTCACAGTCGACGGCGAGGTCGCGGAAAAAACGGGCTCCAGTATCATCAACGGCGACACCAAGAGCGACCACGTGAAAGAGTTCTCCCGGGATATTCCGCCCTTTGGGGTCTTCGTCCTGCAGCCCTACTGGAAAACGGGCCCGGTGATCGACCTGAGCGGCACATCGGACGTCAGCGGTCTCGTGGTGCAACAGCCCGCCGCGGGCGAGATCAGCATCGGAACGAATGCCGCGGCCACCACCTCCAACGACGACGGCAGCTGGACGGTCAGTTGGACGGCGGGTAGCACGTCGTTCACGATGGTCGTTCGACCGCAGGACAGGTTGCAGAGCTGCAAGTCCTGCGGAAACGGCGAGAAGAATGCCGGCGAACAGTGCGATGACGGCGCCAACGGCGACGACACCGACGGCTGTGACGACAACTGTAAGTGGATCGTCGACAACCCGTCGGGATCGTTCACGACATCCTGGATCAAGCTCGCGGGCACCACCGACCAGTACTTCCGCTGTCGCAAGCTCGAGAAACTCGGAAAAGTTTGCCAAGACATCGAGTTTCGTCAGGGGGATTTCGCTGGCGGCATCTACGATGGCGACGCGAAGACCGTACAGAACGCGTTGTGCAAGAGTATCGGATCACCAGGCTGGGCTGGCTATTCCGATTGGGTCTACACGACTGGCCCCGGCGAAGGGTTCGTCAGCCTCTGCGGCAGCGATCCGCTGCTCTGCGACAAGAGCGACGACGATTGGAGCAACGGGCTGGGCTCCACGGGTAGCGCAGAAGTCCTGCGATCGGTGGAGTGCGAGTAGCGTTTCGCGTGGATTGACTCGGGCATTTTACCGAGCGCCGGCCGCATGTGCTTCCCCCCGCGCCGGCGCACAAGGCGGTCTTGGCGGCCCTCGGCGTAGAAACTCAGGCGACGCTCCTGTCCACGCTCTTGAGGGCCTCGGCAGGGGCCACGTCGGGTGCGGGATCCGCAGCGGGGACCGCGTCCTTGATCAGCGTGCGCAGCTTGGGCACGAGCAGGGCCAAGAGGATACTGGCGATGATCGTGCCGATTCCCAGCTTGGTGAAGAGCACCGAGTACTCGTGATTGGTGGCCAGGGCGGTCGTACCCTTCGGCTCGGGCACCATCCCGGAGAGGTCGCCGGCGAAGATCGAGGCCAGACCGCTGACCATCATCCAGCTGCCCATCATGATGCCCTGATACTTGGCGGGCGCGAGCTTGCCGATCATCGCGTAGCCGATCGGCGAGATCAGCAGCTCACCGATGGACTGGAGCACATAGCTCAAAAAGAGCCAGAAGAAGGGCGAGCGGCCGGTGGCATCGGCGAGCGAGATCCCCAGCGGAAGCGCCAGGAAGCCGAGCCCCATCAAGACCAGCGAGAGGGTGAACTGCAGCGGAATGTCGACCATCCACCCGCGCTTGCGCAGCTTGGCGAACCAGGCCGCGAGGATCGGTCCACCGACGACGATCACGACGGTGTTGATGTTCTGCACCCACTGCGGCGCCACGGAGTAACCGAAGACGTGCAGGTCGACGTTGTTGTCGGCGAAGAGCTGCAGACCGCTGGGCGCCATCTGGTAGAGCGACCAGAAGACCAGCGAGCCGAGCGTGAGGATCAGATAGGCCCACATGTTGTTCTTTTCGCGTCGATCGGGATGCTTGACGGTCATCACAATCAGCGAGGCGGCGACGAGGGCGCTGACGACCTTCATCGCCGTCCCCGTCGGTCCGGTGCGCTGCAGCATGAACCAGACCATCGGCGGCACGCCGACCAAGATCGCCAGCCCCAGCGCCAGGCGCCGACGGAACTGCGCCTTGTCGACCTTGAGCAGCGGCGTGTCGAGGTCCGCCACGCGCCGCCAGTTGGCATACGCCAGGATGATCGCGAGAATGTTTCCGATCGTCGCAAAGTAGAACAGGCTCGAGTAGCCCTCGCTCTTCTGGTAGTAACCGGCGACGGCGAAGCCGATGAAGAAGCCGATGTTCATCCCGGCGTAGTTCCAGAGGAACGCGCTCTCGCGCCGCTCGTCCTGCGGCGAGAAGCGCTGGGTCAGCATCATGTTCAGGCAGGTCACGTTGAGACCGCTGCCCGTCAGGAACAGGGCCAAGCCCCAGTACATCGCCGAGGTGCTCCCGACGGCGATCCAGGCGCAGCCGAATACCTGCAGCAGCATGCCCCCGACGAAGAGGTTGCGGTTGCTGAGGAAGCGGCCCCCCAGATACCCGCCGAAGAGGTGCAGCCCGTAGTTGAAGGCACCGAACACGCCCATGATCGCCGTCGCCTCTTTGGCGCTGAACTTGAGGTGTTTCGTCGCGTAGAGCACGAGCGTCGAGTAGAGAACCGCGAACCCGAGTGTGGCGAAGATCTGAATAAAGAAGAGCGCCGCCGCGCCTTCGGGGATCTGCGAAATCCGTTCTTTGAGTGTCTGCACCGTCGTCTCCCTCATTTGGGCCGCGTTGTCGGCGATCCAACCGACCCTCACGGCGCGCACGATTGTTGCGATTCTGGCTTCGCATGTCAATCTCGAGTTTGACGGATGCTGGAGACCTCTCCGATCGTTCTCGTCACGCCGTCGAGCCGAAGATCCCCGGCTCGAGGTGAAGCCACGTTCCGTCCGGACGCAGGGAGATCGTGAAGTCGCCGTACCATTCGCCGCCATTCTCGCGATGTCGCACCACGATCTCGGGCCGCCCGTCGGCGTCCATGTCCGTGACGCTGAGCAGCGCGTGTCCTCGATCGCTGGACCGCATCCGCGGCGGTTTGCGCTCGAAGACGACGCGCCAGCCCGCGCGATCGGCGACCAAGACGAGCAGTGAGACGCCTCCGACGACGGCGTAGCGTGTCCCGCTCTTGCTCCAAACGAAGAAGAAGCTGCGCTTGGCGAAGGGCACACGCTGGGAGGGGACGAGGTTGGCGATCCCTCTCTGGCGCGCCGCCGCGATGCGTTCGAGCGCGCGAAGGGCTTTCGCATCGGGCTCCCAACGCTCCGCCTTCGGTGGAACATACGGCGCGCGGGCGTCGACGTAGAGTCCCGGTCCGGGGAGATGCTCGTGACGCGTCATGCGGAGCTCGTAACAGCGCGTATAGTGATAGTACTCGCGAGCCTTGACTCTCACGATACCGACCACCCGCCCGAGGATATCGAGCTTGCGCCAGCGCGATCCCTTCGTTCCCCATCGGCGGCAGGCTCCCTTCGGCGGCGACGCCAACCGGCCGCGGGAGACCTGTGCGAGGGGACCGATCGGGTCGGCCCCGAGAAAACGGACCGTCGTGCGCGCGGGCGATGAGACTCGGGTCGGCGTGCGTTGCTTCGGGCTCTCCGCTCGGGCCGCGGCGACACCGAGAATCAGCACGAGCGCCACAACCGAAACGAGCCCACGGCCCCGACGAGCTGTCGATCGGCTGGAATCCATCCCGCCCTCCGCCGTCCGCCGTCGAACGCCGCGCGCAAGGGCAAAGCCCCCAATAAAAGACGCATTTCTCATCATCTCCCGCTCCTCGGTCCGCTTGTCCGATGCGTCGAGGGTACACCATCTCGCCACCGCGTGTCAGCCCGGGCGTTCCGAGGTTCGACGGAAGTCGGCCCGCTTGTTGACGTGGGATCGCACCGACTACCTCACCGAGAGCTTCGACAACCTTCCCGCACGTCTGAACGGGCTCAAACGAGACCCCGTCGTCAAGCGACGTCTCGAGGCGAGCAGCCGAACGCAACTCGTGGTGACCACCCACTCGGACATGCTCGTCGACGCACTGAGCGATACGCCTCGGTGGACAGATGCCGCGGATCGTCGCCTGCGGAGGTCGTTCGCGAAGCGGTTCCTCGACGTCCTGCGGGGGAGATGAGCGGCGCCGTCTCGACCGTTCCGCCAAGGCGGCAGAACACGGCGAATCGAGGACCGATTTCGTTTGGGGGCGAGACTCTCTCGGCGTGATCGGGTATAGTCGATCGTATCCGAATCTCCAGAGCGACGGAGGGTTCTCGTGTCCCGCGAGCTAGACAAGCGCCGCGTCGCGGAGCTGACCCCTCACGGCCAGGGAGCGCGTGGCCCTGAGCGTGGGGACCCAGCCAAGGGGGAAGCCCAGCGGTCGGGACGTGGCGCGACACCAACGGCGGGCGAGAGGAGTGGGGTCGCGGCTCCGCTGACCGCCGGCGAACGCGGCTTTTTCGGGGCGGTGCAACGCCACGGGTCCGAGGCGCAGCGGCCTTCGCCGCTCGGACCGCAGCCGGGTCGGCGTGAAGCCGCTGAGC
>JAGQJP010000290.1 GCA_020430585.1 Myxococcales bacterium
CGTTGTAGAAGGTCGAGGGGCGCCCCTTGGTTCGATCGAAGAACTGATCGACGAAGACCAGATGCCCGGGAACGATGTCCTCGCGCATGCTACCGACGGCGCTCACGGAGATCACCCAGTTCACGCCGAGCTTCTTCAAGCCGAAGATGTTCGCCCGATAGGGAATCTCCGAAGGGTTGACACGGTGCGCCCGCCCGTGACGCGGCAGGAACACGACCTTGACACCATCGAGGCGCCCGACGAAGAAGGAATCGGAGGGCGCGCCGAAGGGCGTGTCCACGCGTACTTCTTCGACATCGGTGACCCCCTCCATCTGGTAGAGTCCGCTTCCACCAATTACGCCGACCACAGGTTGGGTCATCGCACTTCTCCCTTTGTTTTCCGAGAAATCTGAACGCGGACGGAGGCTTTGCCCGCCGCGCGAGCCGAGGAAGTACAATAGTCGGCCCGAAAGCGACGGTCAACCCTTTTTGAGCGGCCAGCAGGAGTTGACAAAGCGGGGTCAGCCGCCTAGAATCAAATCCATCGCCATTTTGGACACTTACGGAAATGACTGAGCAAGGGCCGGAGCGGCCGACCAAACCCAGCGACAACGGAATCGATTGCACGGTCTGCGGTAGCTGGATGCCCGAGGGAACGAACTTCTGCGGCGTGTGTGGCGCTCGCCTCTACACGGGCCGTCGTGCGATCCGGGCGCAGCCCGAAGTGAAGATCATCGGCCGGATTATCGCCAACCGCTACAAGGTCCTGAAGATGCTAGGGCAGGGCGGGATGGGCGCGGTCTACCTCGTCGAGCACGTCTACATCGGCAAGTTGATGGCGATGAAGGTGCTCCACGCCCGGCTGATGATGTACGACGAGGTGGTGCGCCGCTTCAAGCGCGAGGCCGAGTCGGTGAGCAAGCTCTCGAGCATCCACACGGTCACCGTCTTCGACTTCGGCAAGTTCGACGAGATGTTCTTCATCGTGATGGAGTATCTCAAGGGCAAGGATCTCGGGTACGTCCTCGACGAGCTAGGTCCGATGCCAGCCGCTCGTGCGGTTCGCATCGTTTTGCAGATCTGTGATTCCCTGGCGGAGGCGCACGAGGTTGGAATCATCCACCGCGATCTCAAGCCGGAGAACATCTTCATCATCACGCTCAAAGACGGACGCGATTTCGTGAAGGTGCTGGACTTCGGTCTCGCCAAATTGGTCGAAGGACACGAGATCGAAGAGACGGGTACGCTCAGTGGCGCGGGTCGACTGGTCGGCACACCTTACTACATGTCGCCCGAGCAGATCCGCAACCAGTCCGTCGATCACCGCTCCGACATCTACGGCCTCGGCGCGGTGATCTACCGGATGCTCTCGGGAGACGTGGTCTTTGACGGCGATTCGGCGATGGAGGTCGTCTCGAAACACTTGACCAGCCCGCCGATCCCGCTCTCCCGGCGGGACACACCGCACAATCTGCCCGTCGAGCTCGATCGTGTGGTCTCGCGTTGCCTCAAGAAGAATCCGGCCGAGCGGTACAAGAACGTCGAAGAGTTGGCGAACGACCTCAACGAGCTGATCGCCCGGGAAGGGGGAAGCCCGTTGACGCTCTCTCACTTGCCCCTCGGCGTCAAGGCGGTCCCCCGACGGATGGCGGACGGCGACGCCCCGACGATCGCGGAGCCGAAGTCGAGCAGCGCCAGCGAGCGAGAGCCGGAACCGAAAACGGGGGGCCGTGCGATCGGTCATCTCGCCACCGAGCCTGCGATGATCGCCGTTCCGCGCGCGTCGACACGAGCCGAGAAGAGCGACCCCACGCCGATCGCGGTCGACGCCCCAGGTGAGCCGCGCGCGACATCGAACCACGGGGCGGAGCAATCGCACTACGACTGGACATTCCAATTCGACGGCTCGTCCCCCGGCTCGACCTGGCACGAAGCGCTGGACAGCGTCGAGATGGAGCGGATCACCACGCGTCGAGAGTTCGACACCTACGAGAAGACACTGCGCCGCAAGCGCGTCTGGACGGCGATTCTCCCGATCGCGCTGCTCGGGATCGGCGGGTTTCTCTTCGTCTGGGGCTACCTCTTCGGACATCTCCTGCCGAGCGGCTGGGAGCGGGAACCGAACGATCACGTCCGCGATGCCACACCGCTGGTCCTCGGGCGACCGATCCGCGGACACCTCGGGCGCCGCCAAGGCAAGCGCCAAGGCGACCTCGACTTCTTCCACTTCCGCAACCCCTTCAAAGAGGGCTTCCTCGAGATCGATCTCGAGCCCGTGCCGAACATGAACGTCGCCGTCGAGATCAACTGCACGAGCGAGGATCGCTTCGTGCCGATGGATTTCAACGCCCGGGGTGAAGCCGAGCGCGTGCGCTTTTTCCTCGTCTCGCGGCCGGACTGCTACATTCTGGTGCGCGAGACGCCGCCGCCCGACGGCCTGCCAACGGAGAACACGTCTGACGCCTATCGCCTGACCGCCCGCGTCGTGCCGTACCAGACGGGCTTCGAGGAGGAGCCGAACTCGAGCGTCACGCTGGCCAACAGCCTGGCGATCGGCAAGACGCTGAGCGGAGAGCTCAGCGGCCGGCGGGACATCGACGTGTTTCGTGTCGACCACCTGCTGACGACGAGCGACGGCGTGTTGGCGACGGTCACCACCGTGGGTTGGATCGAGCCGCGGATGCACTTCATCGACAAGAAAGGGGTCGTGCTCTCCTCGGGTGGTGTCGAGATGAGACCGCATCAATACGAGCTGACCGGCTTTCTCACCGCCCCCGGAGAGCCGCTCTTCCTCGTGCTCAGCGGCTCGGCCGACACCCGGGCGCCGCGGCCCTATCGCGTTCGTCTGGCAAAGACCGACATACGGGAGAAAGAGCCGAACGACGACGCCAAGAGCGCGACCCGGGCCACCCTCGGTGGTCGCCTCCGCGGGCGGATCAGCAAGGCGGGCGACGTCGATTGGTTTCGTTTCGAGGCGCCGCTCAAGGGATTCAGCGCCGTTCGCGTCGAGCTCAAGGGCGGCGGCACCCTCGATCTTCAGGCCGAGCTTCGCGACGAAAAGGGTCTGGTGCTTTCGACGCTCAACCACAGCGGCCCAGGCGATGGCGAGTTCGCCCCGTCGATCGATCTCAAGCGTCTGCGGGGACCCCTGTTCGTCCGTGTCTCCTCCGAAAAGAGCGGCGAGCACTCGAGCGACGAGTACACGTTGCTCGTGACGACGCCGCACGAAACCGGCAAGGTCAAGCTCTTCCACTGAACCCGGAGCGCGCTGTGTGGGTTCTCTATTGGTGCGCCACGACTCTCCTTCTCCTTCTCGGCTGGCCGCTGCTGCTCGTGCACCCGAAGCTGCGCTGGTCGTTCATCGGGCGGCTCGGCTTTCCCCGCAGCGTCGACGATCACGACGGAGCAAGGCCGATCTGGTTTCACGCCAGCTCGGCGGGCGACGTTCGGGCGGTCTGGCCCGTTGTCCGCGCTCTCGGAGACGAGGCGTGGCTCCTCAGCTGTACGACCGACAGCGGGAAGGCGACGGCTGCCCAGCTTTTCGGCGGTCGCGAGGTGGTCGCCCTTCCGCTCGACCATCCGTTCTGTGTGTGGGCGTTCTTGCGCCGTGTCAAACCTCGGCTGCTCGTACTCGAGTACGCCGAGCTATGGCCCGAGTTACTGCGCCAGCTGCACCGCCGTGGGGTGCCCGTCGTCGTAACCAACGGCACGCTCTCGCGGCGCTCCGTTGCACGCTACGGCGCGCTCCGCCGGCTTTTCGGGGCGCTGTTTTCGTCGCTTCGCGAGGTGTTCGTGCGCGATGCGACGCAACGCGACCGGTTCGTCGAGCTCGGCGTCCCCGCCGATCGTGTGCAGGTTTGTGGCAGCACGAAGATCGACGGCGTCCTCGAGCAGGCGCGTGCCATCGAGGAGCCGCCGTTCCAGTGCGATCTGCTGGTCGGCAGCCTCCACCAGGACGAGTTCACAAGGGTCGGGGAGCTTCTGGCGACGCTTCACGGGCGGCACCCCGAACGCCGCCTCGTCGCCGTCCCGCGCTATCTCCAGCAGGCCGATGCGCTGGTGAGCCAGCTCGAGCGGCGCGGGCTCTCGGTAGAACGCTACAGCCGCCGTTCCAGCGGGGCGGCGGTGCTGGTCGTCGACGCGATCGGCGTCCTCTTCGGGGGGTACGCTGGAACACGGGTGGCGCTGGTTGGCGGTAGCCTCGGAGCCCGTGGTGGACAGAACCCCCTCGAGCCCGCGGTCTTTGGCGTCCCCGGGCTCAGCGGCCCGAACATGGAGAACTTCGCCGCCGAGATGGCCTGGCTCGAGCCGGCCGGCTGGATGCGACGGGAGAGCACCGCCGAGCTGGTCGAGGCGATCGAAGCGCTCTGGGCCGACCCCGAGGGGGCCCGGCTGCAAGGCGAGGGGCTCCGCGCCGCAGTCGTCGCACACGCCGGAGTTTCGGGGCGGATCGCGACACGGATACTGCAATTGGCGCGAATCGATGTATAATGGGCGCCGATCAGTCGTGGGCGTTCGGACGAACAAACCGGCGAAGTTGTCTGCTGTCCTGTTCGCGGAACGCCGCCACCAAGGAGGAGACGATGAGTGATCGCGCGAAATTGTTGGGTCGCGTCTTGCTGGGTGTTTGCTTCCTCTCGTTCGTCGGCATCCATCCCGCCCTCGCCGACGGCGAGGTTTCCCGCGGAACGGTCTCGGTCAAGCTCAACGTCACGTACCCGAAGTTTACCTTGGACGGCAAGGCCTGGGAGAACCACCACTTCCTCGATGACGGCGCGCAACTGGTGATCCTGAACGTGCCGACCAATGTCGACCACACCGTGGTGATCAAGGCGCTCGACGGACGCCAGGCGACGCTCGTCATCAAGTCCAAGCGATGGAGAAAGAAGCGAAATCGTAAGACGAAGGTGATCGATTTCTCCTTCAAGACCAAGGTGACGCTGAAAAAGGCCGCGTCGAAGAAGAAATGAGCAAAGACGGGCAGGGCGCTCGCCCCGCTGTGTGAGCTCGACGCCAATCCAGCCCGTGTGCGGCACACGCGAGACAGGCGCGACCCAAAAAAGGCCGAGCCGCGCTTGACGCCCCCGAGCAAAATGCCCACAATAGCCGAACCGAGCGCACGGCAGGTCTCGACGCCTCCCCCTCGGAATGAAGAGCCCGCCCAGCACGTTAGCCATGTAGGCGAGGGCTCGTTATGCTCGAACAAGGATGGAACCCCGTGCTTTCGAAGCGCATCATCACGACACTGCTACTTGCGGCCTGGCTGACCAGCGTTGCGGCGTGCAGCTCGACCAACACGCAGCGCGTCGGCGACGAATCTGGCGCGATGAAACCTGCGCCGCGCCCGAAGGTGACCGAGGGGCCCAAGCGGAAGATTGCGCCACCGACGATCCTCGCCCAGAGCACCGTGCGCCAGCGTGCGCTCGACCTCATCCTCACCTGGCAACGCCAGCAGTTGGAGCGCCGCCTCGACGAGTCGCAGCTCAATACGCATCTGCAGGGCGAGTCGAACGCCGCGGCGCGGAGCTTCGTCCGGCGGCTCTACCGCAAGCTCGACTGGAGCCCGCTCTTCACCGCTTCGGGAACACCGAGCGCTGGCGCCCTCGCCCTGATCGAGCTCGTCAGCCGCATCGATGAACATGGCCTTCGGCCGTCACGCTTCCAACGCGACGAGCTGTTGAAGGCGAAAGAAGAGCTCGCCCGCTTCAAACGGGAGCTCGACGAGGTGAAGGCGTTGAGCTGGCCTCAGACGACGATCCGCGGGCGTGAGGTCGTCGACGAGCTCGCCTTCTTCGAACGGCTGAGACACGCGCACCCCGCGCTTCACCGCCGAATGCTGCAGCTGAAGGTGAACATCGCCGACCTCTCGAAACGCCTTCCGGGCTGGGAGATCGCCTTCGCTCGGTCGTTCTTTCACGTCGCCGACAGCTTTCGCTATTCCCATCGACGCGGTAACCCCGAGAAGCTGATCGCGGCGATCGTCGGCAAGCGTGAGCGAATCGCGACGTGGATCGCGCGCTGGGTGCCGAACAATCCGGTCTATCGCGAGCTGATGAAACAACTCGCGCGCTTCCGGGCGATCGCCCGGAACTCGGAGACCTTCGAGCGGATCTCGCTGACGACGCGCCATCATCGCCGCGTGCTGCGGCATCGCAAGATCGACCTGCGGGCACGCAAGAAATACAGCGTCCTCGCCGCGATCTATCCGCGCTTCATCGCCTGGGGTTACCTTCCAAAAGAGACGCCGAAGTCGATCGTCTTCGACCCGACCTGGCGCTCGGCGCTCTGGCGCTTTCAGGCCGAGCATGGCCTGCCGCAGCGCTCGCGTCTCGACAGCCACACGATTCAGGCGCTCAACATGAGCACGACGCAGCGGCTGAAACGGATTCTGCTCGCCCTCGAGAAGTGGCGGTCCAGCCGTCTGGCGGGACAGCGCTATTTCGTCCGCGTCAATGTCCCGTCCTTTCTGCTCGAGGTGCATGCTGACGGTGCGATCATCGCCAGGCATCGTGTCGTTGTGGGCAGCAACAAGAAAGAGTACAGTCCGATCAAGAAGCAGATCGGCAACTTCAACCGCACCGCCGAGCTCTCGAGTCGGATCGTCGAGCTGATCGTCAACCCGATCTGGCGTGTTCCGCCGCGTATCAAAAAGCTCGAGATCGACAAAGAGCTCGAGAAGGACCCCGAGTACCTCGAGAAGCACAACTACAAGGTGATCACGCTCTCCAACGGCCTGGAGCTGGTGCAGCAGCAACCCGGCCCGGGCAATGCCCTCGGGCGGGTGAAGTTTCAATTCCCCAACCGCCACGGGATCTACATCCACGACACGCCCTCCAAGAGCCTCTTCAAGAAGGAGTATCGCGCCTTCTCCCACGGCTGCATCCGCGTGCGAAACCCACTCAAGCTCGCAGAGTTGCTCTTGACGCGGGATGGCAACATCTCGATGGACCGCTTGCGCTCGATCATCCGCAGCTTGAAGGAGACGCCCGTTCGGATGCGCCGACCCGTGCCGATCGCGATCGAATACCACACCGCAGGCCTAGGCGAAGACGGCACCTTCCAATTTTTCCGCGATGTCTACGAGCAGGATCAACCGCTTCTGTCGCGCGTCCCCCTCGAGGGCTATTGAATCGGCGACGACAGAGCAGGGCGATCGAGTAGGGCGACGACAGAGCAGGGCGATCGAGTAGGGCAACGACAGAGCAGGGCGATCGAGTAGGGCGGGCGTCAGTTCTCTTTGAACTTCTCTTCGATCAGCTCGTATTGTCGCTTGAAGACGAAGTTGATGATCATGTCCTGGGCGCGCACGGACACATTGACGAAGTGAATCGCGACCGCCGTGCTGCCGTCCGGGAGATCGTCGATCCGCGCGACGCGCCCGACCGTGCTGACGGGAGTATCGGGTCGAAACGGCAGCACCATCTGCACCAAGTAGTAGTTCGAATGCGCCTCGCCGTCGGGGGCAAAGAAGCGAATCCCCGAGCCGCTGAGGTTGACGTTTCGCTCTTCGAACTGCGCGCTGGTGGTGTCGAGCTTTTCGGCCTCGATCAACGCCGCGTCATCATCTTCGGAGACCAGAGGGTAGAGCTTGGTGGGCAACTTCGCCTCGACCCGCAGAAATTCTCGACGTTCCCGCTTCTTCGCTTCACCGACGACCTCGACGATGATGTCGTTGGCCGACGAGACCTGGGCGATTCTCGATTTCAGGCGATAGATCTGCTCGTTGGCCCCGTAGATCAGCGTCACCAACTTGCCCGTCACGTTCTTGATCGGCGCTTCGATCGGATCGAAAAGCTGAATTCCGACGGTCTCGGCGGACGAGGAGGTGACGATCCCCGTCTTGACTTGAATTTCCGAGTCTCTCACGATGATCACGGAGAGAGACTGCTCCACTTGCGGTAGGTGCTCCATGTCTGCTTCCTCGTAGCGGCATCGTCGACGATGCCGTGACGCGCGTCACGCGTCCAGAATATC
>JAGQJP010000291.1 GCA_020430585.1 Myxococcales bacterium
CTCACCACTTCTTCTCCTTTGTACGCATCTGCTCTTGAGCTCGATGGCGGCGACTCTGTAAGAATATTGACATCGTATCGTGGCATCTCGACGCGCAAGTCCTCGTTGACCGATTCATCGACGAGATGTGTGACGCCATCGGGAATCCGGATTCACACCGAACCAGTCTGCTCCTCTGCCTCGAACGGCTCTTCGGCGAGCGGGAGGCGAACCGTGCTGAGGCCCGACTCGCCAAGCGCACGGGCGGCTGACCAGAACGACCTATCGTCCCCAGCCCCTGCGCGAAAAAAGTGTGAACGATGAGAGACGTCCCTCGGAACATCCTATGTCGTTCGCAACTTGACTCCTGGAGTGGAGCGCGACTAGACTCTTCTTCCAGGCTAGCGATCGTGTAGTGGATTTCGCTCGCTCACAGTGAGCAAGATGCACCTGTTGGGGCGGATGTGTTCGAAAAGTCAGACCTAGCGCCCGAAACCAGTACGAACCTGCGCGGGTGCGCTCGTTTGGGCGCGCTAGCTCTCTTCGCGATAGCATCTCTCCTCGGCGTGTGTCACTCATCTTGCGATGTGCACATCCACAAGACGGATTTCAACGCTCTGTATTGCTCGTCGTCTTGCACGGCGATGGAGAACTGCGGTTTTCTGACAAATACGGGACGTGAATGTTTTGATATGTGCTATAGATATTTTTCCAGCGTGACACCCTATGCTGCCGTTGGCCTCAAGACCTGTCTCATCGACGCGGGATGCGACCTGCCGGCAGCACAGCTGTGTGATCCGAAAGGAATCATCGTCCATGGCGGCGAGGAGCTCGATGCCACCACGGCGCGAGATTCGTCCGAGGTGGACATACCAAACAGCGACCATTCGGACTGATGGGCTAAATGTTGACGCCTGAGAACCTTCGCGAGCGCAACGAGCAGTTCGATGTCCGCGAGCTAGACCGGGGTTCAAGGTGCCGTTCGACATATCGCCAAACGACGCAGATCTCTTAGTTGCTATCGATGAGCGCCTGCTTCGTTCAATCTTGTGGACGCTCGTAGACGACGGAACGATCAACCTGATCCAGACGCTATCGGATGGCTCAGTCGTCACGATTCTCGGTTTTGACATTCGCCTGAAACCAAGGCCAGGCGGCGCCGCCATCGGACTCACGTTTTCGGCCAGCGTCGACTCGACGCAGAGTTCGTCGGGCCCAAACGCGTGCGACGGCATGGTGTGGGCCTCCGCAGTAGTTCCGCTCGTAACCATGTTCGCTCCGAATTTCCGGCAGACGATCGCCGCCTCCTTCTCTGGAGTGGACTTGGCAGATGTTTCGACACAGGGGTTCGGTCGGGATCTCTTCTGCTCCGAGCAAGTTCGGCAGGGTGCTTGGCTGGCTCTTCGCGGGTTCGGGACCATCCCTCTCATGCCCGGTATCGCGGCGCGACGATTCGAGCTCGACGTTCTCACAACCGCCGACGATCGACGATTGCTCGTCGTCGGCGCGGAGCTTCCCAGCGAATGGGGTGGCGGGCGTCTCGATATGCGCCGATTGTCCATACCCATCGACCGCGACGACACCATTTGGGTGTATGTCGGCGGCCAGATCATCGTAGGTGCAGCCTGGCAGCTCCTACGACGGGTGAGCAGATCGGACTTCATCAGAGACGCCGTTGAGGAGGAATCCAGTGGGGCGCCTGACCAAGAGAAGACCTACGCGACGGACCTGATACAAGCGCAGATGGACAGTCGAGGCGGCTGGCTGCCGACCGTGGTCTATCGGCCAGAGACTTACTGGCTCGAGATTGTTTCGCCGAACGGCAAGAAGTTTCGAATCGACGAGGCGCACCTGTTCTCGGACCTCGACGCGGATGGCGTTGCCGACTACCGAGAGACCCCGCTGGAGCTCGTCATCACGAGCAACAAGAACATTCCGCAGCAGATCGCTGTACAGCCTGGAGACTCGTTGTCGATCACGACATCGCTCGGTGGCCATGGAGCGGTTGCCTTCGGCGGCGCCGGCGTTTTGAGTCTCCCCAGCGGGTTGTCCGAACGAATCGACATTCCGGGCTTGAGCTTCGAGTATGTCGACAGCCGCTTGCGGATACGGCTTGCCGTGCCTGCCGGGGACCCGCATCGGTGGCTGCGCGCCGGGCTCCAGCCATCGAGGTCTACGCTCGACGACTGAGAAGCTGCGCCTCGCTGTTGCCGCGCGTCGGCGAAGAGACCCTCGATCAGCTCGTCGCCGAGTTTCGCTTCGTCGCGGGTAGCGCTCTCTCCTATCCCTTCGGCGAGCCCAATAGGTGGCGACCCTGGGGACTACGCGAGCGCACACCGTGGCAGCTTTCCTATTCGGAGGCCAACGCCTGCTTCGGCTACCGCGCCCAGCCGCGGACGCGGCGCCGTGCCGTGTGGGATTCCGTCGACCTGACAATCGATCACGTCGCCGAGCTCCTTCGCCGTGAGGGACTGCGCCCAGCCCAGACCGCCGAGCGAGAGATTCGCGACTTCTGCCGCCGCGTGCTGCCCAAGGAGGGCGCGCGCTCGAGCCTGATCCTCTGCTCCGAGCGCGGCGGCGACAGCCACAGCTTGTCGGTCGCCGTCCGCTTGCGGGACTACGCCCACGTCATCGACCGAGCCGCATTCGACCAGGCCCTGACCTCACTTTGCCGCCACGCCGGGGGCGACGCCGTCGAGAGACTCTCCGCCGCCCGCCCTGCGCTGTTCGGCGCCGATGCCGGCCGGGCAGACGCGCTGGTGCTCGTACGCTTGCTCTCCGATCGCAGGCAGGTCTTCGATGTCCGCTTCGAACTTGCGGCATCCGAATCGGGCGACCCCGACCAAAAGACTCGTGACACTTCGGATCAGGCTCGAGTCCTTCTCGACCAATTTGCTCGCGTTCTGGCCGGGCGCGGCTGCGACCCAGCCGACGTCGACCGCCGGGCTGTGAGCTGCGACGGTGTACTTACCTACCTGCTGACCGCGCCGAATCCCCGCCTGAGACTCCTGTAACCCCGGCCTGGATCAAGCCGCTGCCTCACCGTCGACGGATTGCGTGCCGGAAGGGGCGAGGGAGTCGTAGGC
Source organism: Myxococcales bacterium (assembly GCA_020430585.1). Classification (GTDB taxonomy): domain Bacteria; phylum Myxococcota_A; class UBA9042; order JAGQJP01; family JAGQJP01; genus JAGQJP01. Next base: position 3,066 of record JAGQJP010000291.1, read on the forward strand.
CGCGCTGCGCGCGAAGCTCCAACCTGGTTCGGTCGTCAGCGAGAGGCGCACGAGGAAGCGCTCCCGAACGGACGCCGGGGCCGGGTTGTGCCGTAGCAGCTCGACTTGCGCGGCGTTACCGCGCTGCAGGTACGGAGCGATCTCGCAGGCGTAGTAGCGAGGTACGAAGCCAATCGGCGTCTTGTCGCCGCTCCGGAGTTGGACGGCGTTGTCGTCGAAGGCATTCGCCCGATCGAGCTCTGCGGCCAGCGGCTGCAGCGGAGACTCCTCGTCCCAACGCCGTCGAGTCGCATCATCGAGGTAGCGAACACCTCGTGTGAAGAAGACGAAGTGCGCGCAGCCGTCTCGTACTGCAGGAGGAG
>JAGQJP010000292.1 GCA_020430585.1 Myxococcales bacterium
AGATGGGTCGTCGTGTCGATCGCTCATCGGATCTCGGCAGCTCGGTGTGGTGCTTTCGGCAAGTGTAGCGCCTCGGGACAAAACCTGTCAAAGGAAGGCGATTGCCCCGGGCCGCAAGATGTCCTACCCTCGACCGAGACGACGATCGCCGAGGACACAGACGATGAAACGACGGATCCGGCACCTCAACTGCGGCACGCTACGCCCCCTGAGCGCGCGTCTCACGAACGGACGGGGCTCTCTGGTCGAGCGCGGAGAGATGGTCTGTCACTGTCTGCTCGTCGAACAGGACGACGCGCTGGTGCTCGTCGACGCTGGAATCGGACAGCTGGACATCGACCGACGCCCGCGGGCGGGCGCCTTCTTCGACCTCCTCGCCGAGCCGGCCTACGACCCTCTCGAGACCGCGGCACGACAGGTCGAAGCGCTAGGCTACCGCATCGAAGAGGTGAAGGATATCGTCCTGACGCACCTCGACTTCGACCACGCGGGAGGATTGGCCGACTTTCCCTTTGCCCGTGTCCACGTCTCGGCCAGCGAGCTGCGCGCCGCGACGCGCCCGGCGACGCTGCAGGATCGTTGGCGCTACATCCCCGATCAATGGGCCCACGGCGTGAGCTGGCAGACCTATGGCGGCACGGCCGAGCGCTGGTTCGAGCTCGAGGGCGCCGCGGCGCTCGACGGCCTGCCCGGGTTCTGGCTCGTCCCCTTACCCGGTCACTCGCGGGGCCACTGCGGCGTCGCCCTGGAGACCGAGCGCGGTTGGCTGCTTCACTGCGGCGACGCGTACTACGATCGCGGACAGGTCGATCCACGTGACCCCCATTGCCCAATCGGCTCGGCGCTGTTTCAGCGGATCTCGCTGAGCGTGGCGCACGAGCACGCGCAGAGCCTCGAAGCGATTCGACGGCTGCTGCGCTACCATTCGACGGAGGTGCTGCATCTGAGCTCCCACGACCCCGCCGAGCTCGAGATGTTTCGCGGCGCCTGGTGATGCGCGGGGTTCAGTCGAAGAGATAGAGCGAGTAATCGAAGGCGGCGATCGCGATCGCCCCCGCGAGAGGTAGCGGCGAGGCGACAATCGGCGCTCCGATCGAGATCCGAAACCGCTCACGACCGTTGGACGTGGCGAGAGCGAGGAGCAGACCGTCGCTCCCGGCGACGTAGACCACCTCGCCGACGAGCGCCGCGCTGGCGAGCAGCGCTTTCGGCCGGTCGACCGACCAGATGCGGCGCCCGCTTTTCCGATCGAGGGCATAGAACCGGCCGCCGACGGTGCCAAAATAGATCCGCTGCGCCCCCAACGCGACCGACGCGACGATCGGCTCGTGGGTGTCGAAGACCCACTTCATCCGCCCATCCTTTGGACGCAGGGCGTACATACGACCGTCGTGGCTGCCAACGAAGAGCAGGTCGCGCCCCACCGCGGGCGTGGCGATCACCGCGCGCTTCGTCCGAAAGCGCCAGATCTCCTTCCCTGTCGCCAGCTTCAAGGCGACGATCTCGCCGTTCTCCACCCCGACGACGACGCGCCGATCCCGCACGGCGGGGGACGAGTGGATCGGCGCTCGCGCCTGGTAGGTCCAGCGCGTGCGGCCGCTCGACGCGTCGAGGGCGACGAGCGTCCCCTTCGAGCCACCGACGAGCACGTGCCTGTCGCTCAAAATCGGGCCCGAGGCGAGCGGCGAGGTGCCGACGAGCACCAGCCCCCCACTCACCGCGGGACTCGACGCCAGCGCCCCGCCCAAATCGCGGCGCCAGAGAACGCGGCCGCTGCGACGATCGAGCGCGTAGAAAGCGCCGGCGAGCGTGCCGACATAGAGCCGTGAGCCCGAGATCGCAGGCGAAGCGGTCATCCGACCGAGGGTCACCTCGAACAGCAGCTTGCCGCTCGCGAGCTCCAGCGCTCGCAACCGGCCGTCCATCCCAGCGAGGTAGATCCGCCCCTGCGAGGCGAGGGGCGCGGCCATGATCTCCGCGGCCGTCCGAAAACGCCACCTGAGGGACCGCCGTCGGGGCAGCGGGGTCCCGCCATACCGCCCGAGGCGCGCCGCATCGCGCCGAAACATCAGCTGATCGAGGGCCTGATGGGGCGTCGAGCAGGCGACCAAACCCAGGGCGACCGCCACGCCGCAGTAGAGGGCCATCATGCGTCGCGCTCCCATCTCACACCTCATCTGGGTCGACCAGCGCAACCAGCCGAGTCCCCGGCGCGGGTACCGGGATCGAGTCGGTTGCGAAGACATAGACGTCGCCATTCTTGGCCACCGTCAACAGCGGCGTGATCCGGTCGCGATAGCGCGCCCGAAGCTCGCGCCAGCTGTTGGCGTTGGCGAAGCTGAAGCTGCCGATGCTCGCGCCGTTGTCGAGCCGCTCGAGCACCTGCGCCGCCGACACGTCGAAGCCGAAGAGCTCGCGCCCCTTGAACCGCAACGACGTGCGGCGGCTCGCCCCCTCACCGTCCTGGCGCGGGCAGAAGTGATAGACCTCGGCGCGGCCGAAGACTTCGGTAAAGTGGAGCGATGCCAAAAGATTCGCCTCGTCGTTCGTGGTGACGGCGAAGAGTCGACCGATCCCATCGAGGTTGAGCTCATCGATGACCGATTCGGCGAGCACGTCCCCTTCGGTCGCCCGCAACCCTTCGCTCTGTGCCTTCTTGACGCTCTGTGGGTTGACGTCGACGAGCAGGATCTTCACGCCGAGGTGCTGCAGTACCAGTCCGAGCTCGCGGGCGAAGCGATTCGCCCCGACGATCATGATCCCCTGTGGGCGGCGCCGCGGCGCCAGGCCGAGGAAACGCGCCAACGGACGAGCGGTCACGCTAGAGAAAGCGACGGTTCCGACGATCACGAGAAACGTCGCCGAAACCAGTGTCTCACCACCCTGCACACCGCGGCGCGCCATCTCGAGGGAAAAAAGGGAGGCGACCGAGGCGGCGACAATCCCGCGCGGTGCCACGCTGGCGATGAACAGCCGCTCGCGCCAGTTCAGACCCGAGCCCCAGGTCGAAAACAGCACCGACAACGGCCGCGCGACCAGAATCGTCAACGCGAGAAAGATCCAGGCTCCGAGCTCGAGACCGAGCAGCGATTCGAGCCGCAGTCGCGCCGAGAGCACGATGAAGAGGCTCCCGATCAGCAGGACCCGCAGATTCTCTTTGAACTCGACGATCGGCCGCAAATTGACGTCGCGCTGGTTGGCCAGGACGATCCCCATCACCGTCGTCGTCAACAACCCCGACTCGGACTGCAACAGATTCGAGACGGCGAAGAGGGCGACGACGAGCATCAACGCAAAGGGGTTCTGCAGCATGTCGGGGACGAGGTAGCGCCGCAGGGCGTAGCCGAGAAAGAACGCACCACCGATGCCGAATCCGATCCCGATGCAGACCGTGCGCACGAGGGCGACGAGCGCTGCCGCCGAAGACTCGCCGCCTCCGAGAACGATCTCTTCCATCACCAGAACGGCGAGGACGGCGCCGATCGGGTCGATCACGATCCCCTCCCACTTCAGCACGATGTTGACCTTCCCCGTGGGCCGAATGTAGCGCAACAGAGGCAGCACGACGGTGGGGCCGGTTACGATCAACACAGCGCCGAGCAACAGCGAGACCTCGGCGGAGAGGCGAAAGGCGAAATACGCGCCGACACCGAGGACCGCCCAGGTGACGAGCGACCCGGCGCTGACCAGGTTCGTCACGACTCGGGCGACGGGCTTGATCTCCTTGTAGGAGAGGGAGAGCCCGCCCTCGAAGAGGATCAAGCCAACGGAGATCGAAACCATCGGAAAGAGCAGACTTCCGAGGGCGCGGTCCGGCTCGAGCAATCCCAGAACCGGCCCGACGAGGAATCCAGAGAGCAACAGCACGAGGATCGACGGCACCCGCAGCCGCCACGCGAGCCACTGCGCGGAGACGGCGAGAACCAGGATCGTAACGATGCTGACCAGTGGTTCCACAGGAGGCCTACTCGGTTGTCTCGTCGATTCGGTCGCGACCCATTTAGCTCGAGAGCTTCACGCGCGCCCAACACCCGCGTCCAGCCCAGTGCCAGAGCTCGGACTCTCGGGTCTCGGCGCTGGGGACGACCAGCCCGAGCCGAGCGATCCCGCGGCCTGGCGCCGTATCGTACTCTTCGAGCAGCCGCGCTCCGAATTCCGGAGCGCGATCGACAACATCCACCAGACTCGCGCCCTGGCGGAGTTGATAGACGGCTTTGAGCAACTCTTGGCCCTCGGGATGGACCGCGGGCTCGATGTTTCGACGCAGCGTCCGATCGTCGCAAACGGCCCAGCTCGGCGGGTCGCTGCGGCGCTCGCCCCAGAGGGATGGCATCAGACAGCGCAGCAGATAGCTCGTCTCACCGCCCGAGAGCGGTTTGATCCGCGACAGGACCTCATCGGGATGCGCGCCAACGCGGCGGAGCAACTCGCGATAGTCGGTTTCGGAGAACCAGGCGGGCTCGTGCTCGATGAACGGAAGGGGCGCGTAGCGTTGAGCGAGCCAGCCGACGTCCATCGTCGGTAGGAAGACCGGCTCGCCGCCGACGATGAAGTTGTACCGTCCAGACTCGTCGGCGTACGCCTCCATCCAGGGGCGCATCCAGACGATTCGCGCGCCGACGCGCCGCACGAGCACGCATCCACCGTTGGCGCACCAGGGTGTCCCACAGTGGGGACACTGGGAGACTTGGACCGGGTCGTCCTGGTGGTCCAGACAGAACAGCGTCTCGGTGAGGGGCGTCTCGCCGGCGCGCAGGGCGAACGGCGGACCCGCGTCCGAGCCACCAGCCTGCTCGCTCGGCCGGATGTCGAGGACGATGAATACCATAGGTCGCCGATCATACCCCGTGACCGACGACCTGGGCAAGCTGTTGACGCGGTCGAGGAGTTGTTGACAGCCCGTGGCCCGCACAATACTCTGAATCTCGCCGTCCACAGAATCCGCGGCGAGCCTTCGCTCGCGCGACGGGCGGACCGTCGACGCCAACGGATCGAAGGGCCAAGAAAACGATGCAGATCGCCGTGAAGAATCTTCGCCTGCGCAGCGTCATCGGCGCTCACCCCTGGGAGCGGGACCACCCGCGGGAGCTCGTGCTGAACCTACAGCTGAGCTACGACGCGCGGCGCGCCGCCGAATCCGACAGCCTGGGCGACGCCGTCGATTACGACCGGCTCTGCCGCAGCCTCCAAGAGGTCGCCGAGGCGAGCTCCTACTTCTTGCTGGAGGCGCTGATCGACGCGCTGCTGACCCGCGTGATGAGCGACCCGCGGGTGACCTCCTGTCGCCTCGAGCTCGACAAGCCTCACGCCCTCCCCTTCGCCGAATCGGTCGCCCTGATCGAGGAGCGGCGCCGTCGATGAGCCGAGCCGGCGCCGTCGGGCGATCGGATCGCCTCTTCACGAAGGCGTTCGGGTTGTTGGTCAGCGGCCATCTGTTGCAATCGCTCGGGTACAGCTCGATGCTGCTCTTGCCCCTCTACCTCGACCATCTCGGCGCGGACTACGAAGAGATCGGGCGGATCATGGCGGTCTCCTCGATCGGTGGCCTCGCGGCGCGACCGCTGATCGGCTGGGCCCTCGACGCGATCGGGCGGCGACCGACGCTGGTCGGCGGCACCGTCTTGTTGTCGGCGAGCATGGGCCTGTGCTGGTTCGTCACCGACCGCGGACCGCTGATCTACCTGGTCCGTCTGCTCTTCGGGTTGGGCGTCGGCGCACTGTTCACGGGCTATTTCACCTTCGCCGCCGACCTCGTTCCGACGGCGCGCCGAACCGAAGGGCTGGCGCTCTTCGGCATCTCGGGCCTGGTGCCCCTCGTGATCAACCCCCTCGCCTCGACGATCGGCGTGCGAGCGCCGGATCTGCGCTGGTTCTTCCCGCTCTTGGGTCTACTGGTCGTCTCCTCGTTGGCCGCTGTCTTCGCCCTGCGCGAGCCGCAACACCTCGTCGACCGCGAACCGCTGCGGCGCGGAGACGTCTGGAGCGCGTTACGACACCGCGAGCTCTGGTCGGTCTGGTTGGCGACGATCGTCTTTTCGGGGCTGGTCGCGATGTTCTTCGTCTTCGTCACCGTCGTCGCCAAGCGGCGCGGCGCGGAGAATCCGGCGCTCTTCTGGCTGAGCTACGCCGTGGGTGCGGTGGCCGTACGTGCGATCGGCGCTCGGCTACCGGACCGCCTCGGCCCTTCGAATGTTCTCGCCCCTGCGTTGGCGTCGGCGGTGGTCGGCGCATTGGTCGTCGCCGACGCCTGGTCCAGCACGTCGTTTCTCGTCGGCGGATTCCTCGCCGGACTGGGCCACGGCTACTGCTTTCCCGTGCTCTCGGCGCAAGTCGCCGATCGGGTGCCCGAATCGCTGCGAGGGAGCGGATTTGCGATGTTCACGGCGCTATGGGAGCTCTCGGCGCTGGCCTTCAAACCGCTTCTCGGAGCCGTCGCAATCTGGACCAGTGACAGTGCGATGTTTGCCGCGATGGCTCTGTTTGCGACGCTCGGATTGGGCGGTTGGCTCCTCCTCGAGCACAGCGGGCAGCGCAGCGCCCAGACGAAGCGTCACCGTCGTTCAGCCGACGGGGCCTCCGTGCGCTGACGGCGCTGGATCACCGACCCGACACCTGCGCTGAACGTCCGCTGGACCAGCCGAGCGGCTCTCCCGTGCTGACGCGGTTGGTTCCTCGATCCGCCCTCAATGTGGCGACGGCGCCGGATCTCGGGGCGGACGCGGAGGACCGTAGCTCTCACTCCAGAAGTAGAGCGAGAGCCCGCAGTTCCAGATCGGCACGTTGTCCTTGGGCACGAAGCGCAACAGATAGCGCACGTCGGCCGTCAAACCGAGGGCGACGCGCTTGGTCAATTGGAAAATCACCCCGCCGCTCGCCTGGGGCGAGAACATCCCGAAGCCGAAGCGCCCATCGATCTGGTCGAAGTTGAACGACGAGGTCCCGACGAGCAGGAAGAAGTCGGCAGGCCCGATCCGATAGCCCGGGCCGAAGCGCCCACCGATCGAGGTCATCCACCGACCGCGCGGGTTGAACATCGCCTCGAGATCGAGGGCAAGCCCAAGATAGGCGCCGTTTCCGGCCTTCGGCGTGCCCTGCACCGTCGCGCGCAGCGTGACCAAGCGCTCGCGCGGGTTTTGCTCGAAGGTCTGGCCGTAGCCCGCCCCACCGCCGAGATAGATTCGGTGTTGAAAACAGCCGCTGGCGCCGAGAAGAATCGCCAACGCCGCAGCGCACGCCGTGACGGCCCCGGGCCAACGCTGGATCCGGCTCTTGCTAGACCGCATCCCGTCCTCCTCCGAGGAGATTTAGGTCCTCGTATATCGCGCGAGAGTTTTCTTGAACGATCGGCCCGTTTATGATAGCGTCTGTGTGCAAATATCTCGATATTTCACACGTTTTTATCAGTCGGTAGCCATGACACAAGACGCATCGCATTGGCAAAAAATCCTCGAAGGCCAGCACCAGATGCTTTCGCTGGCCGGAAGTCCCGAATCACAACGTGAAATCCTGTTGCGAATCGCCGAGATCCACTGGAACGAGCTGGGCGATGACGAAGCAGCGGTCTCGGCGTACGAACAGGTATTAGAGCGAGTACCGGCAGACCGAGAGACTCGGGCGACGCTCGTCGACATCTGCCTGATGAGCGGACGCCCGCAGCAAGCGGCGGACCATTTGAACGAGCTCTGTGCTACCGAGTCCTCGCCGATCGCCCTCGGGCAGTACTACGCTCAGTTGGCTTCGATCTATCGAGACGAATTGGGAGACCCGGATTCGGCGCTCGACTTCCTGCTGCTCACCCTCGACGCGAACTTCAACTGTATCCCGGCGTTCGAAGCGATCGTCGAGATCCTGATGGAGAGGCAGGACTGGAACGAGCTTGCCGATCAATATCGCGAGATGATCCAGCGCACGCACGAGCTGGGACTTTCCTTGAAACGACGGCTCGCGGTGCTCTATCGGGATGCCCTCGACGACGCCGAAGCCGCCGTCGAGCTCGTCGGCCGAGCCGAGTTCGAGGGACTCGAGCCACCGCCCGAGCCGGAACAGGCCCCGACCGCCGCCGCTGCGCTCGTCGAATCGAGCCGGCCGAAGACGCCGAGCCTCGATCGTGACCCCCTGGCGCAGCCCTCGGGCGTGCCACCCCTGGCGCCGAACTCGACCCCCTCTGCGGTCAGCGCGATCGAGGACGCGCCGTCGACGGAAGACGAAAACGGCATCCCCTGGCCGTCGATCGACTCCCAGGACGAGCTGGCGCCCGCGACACCGGCGCCGCGTTCCGAGACGGAGCGGCCTCTGACGACCGCCTCCTCCGCGACGCCGCTGACTCCCGTAGCCTCCGTGCTGCCCGGTCTGATCCCGCCACCGCGCGAACGGCCGCTTCCGCAGCCGACAGCCCGGCCGATCGACGCTCTGACGGCGCTGCGGGAGGAGCGGGCGAAGAAACCGGCGATTCCGGCGCTGCCCTTCGGGAAACGCGAGAAACCGCCGATCCCCGTGTTGTCTCCGCTGCGCCCGACTCCGTCTCCCGCGGCCCCTACCGCGGGGGACGACTCGAATGACGAGGAGGTTGCCGCGCGCGCAGAGGCCGCCGACGGGACCGCCGGCGAGCCGACCGAAGGGACCGCCGGCGAGCCGACCGAAGGGACCGCCGGCGAGCCGACCGAAGGGACCGCCGTGGGCGACGCGCAACGCTTGCCCAAGGCGCCCCCGGCAGCGAGCGACGAGACGACGGCCGCTGGTGTGGCGCCCACAGCTCATGGCGCTCCGCGCCTGGATGATGGGCGCGGCGCAGACGAGTCGACGACCTCGGGCGCCGACGACGCGATGCCCGGTATCGAATCGCACGCCGCCGACGCCGAGGCGACGGGAGAGCCCGAGCCCACAGCCGATGCGATCTCCCGAGAAGACGCTGGGACGCTCGCGGCGAACGACGATCGCGCCGAGGGCGAGAGCGCGTCCGCGGCAGCAACCGACGAA